>DJFO01000039.1:0-16280 GCA_002432555.1 Marinagarivorans sp. UBA5870 | reverse complement strand
CGCCGAACGACCTGTGAGTTCCCTATGCGTCAACACGGCTGTGAGTCCGGCGTCCTCGATCATGTACTCGATGCGCTGATCTGGATACTCGGGATCGATCGGCACGTAAGCGCCCCCGGCCTTAAGTATGGCGAGCATGCCGATCACTATGTCGAAACAGCGATACAGGCAAATGCCGATGCGCGTGTCGGGACCAATGGTGTGCCGCGACCGAAGAAAGTGGGCCAGTTGATTGGCCCGCAGATTCAATTCGCAATAGCTCAAGCGCTGCTGGTTGAATATCAAGGCCAACGCATCCGGGCGTGTTGCCACTTGCTCTTCAAACAAACCTGCGATGGTCGCGTCGGCGCGAAACGGCGCCGCCGTACGGTTCCAAGAAACCTGCAGCTTATGAATTTCATCGGCCGACAGGAGCGAATAATCNNTTGAGCATTCGATCCGGCCCCGTGATGACGTCTTTCACCAGATTTAAGGCGTGGTTGAGCATAGTTTCGATCTGGGTTTTCGAAAATCGGTGCGCATCGTATTTCAGGTTCAGCGCAAAGCCCGCCGTGTCTTCCACCGCTTCCAATTCCAGCTTGAATTCACCTTTCTGATGAAATTCCGGAAGTATTGTAACAGCCTTGGACCTGCTGATTTTTTCTTGCTGGTTGGCGAAAGCCGAGAGCACCATGCTGTGATTCTGATAAACGTAACCGACCTGAAACACAGGTGCTACGCCTCTGACCGGTTTGAGCTTGAGATCCTCCACCATCCGCTGGAATGGCCAGGCAGCGTTATCCATTGCGTCGATCAGCGTGTCTTTGACGCCGCCAAAAAATTCACTCATTTTAATCTCGAAGTCGATGCGCGTGCGCAGGGGGAGCATATTCACAAAAAATCCCACCATTGATTCGAATTCTGCTCCGCGCCGCCCGGTGGTTGGCATGCCGACGATCAAATCGCGCAAACCACTGTAGCGGCTCAGCAACAGATTGAAAACGCCGAGAAAAAATACGGAACCGTTTAGCCGCGATTGCAGACAGAACTTGCGTATCTGCTCCGACAGGGGTGCGCCAAGTTCACGTCTCACCGACGCCCCTTGGATGCCCTCTTCGCGGGAGGTACGCTCGTTGGAGAGAATGACCTGGGGCAGGTCGCCGGACAATTGATCCAGCCAATAAGCGCGGTGATTCTGCGCGTGGCTGCTTTTCAGATAAAAATTCTGTTCAACGACGAAATCCTTGTAGGTCCCCGCGGGCGATGGAAAATCCAGCGAATTGCCGGACTCCAGAATAAAAAGAGCTTCGAAGAGTGATTTGAGCAGCAGCGGAATTGAACTGCCGTCAAAAACGATATGGTGGACCAGAATCAACAGATAATGTTCGGCCTCAGAACGCGAGAAGGCGGAGAAGCGAATCAGCGGACCCGTGCCGAGATCGAAAGATCGACAAATTTTCGCATCGATCCGGGTTTTGATCTGGTCCCAGGATTCGCCTTGGCAGTCCTGGTGATCGATGGCGACGTCCCCCTGGGTACGCGCGCATTGAAAAACCTGCCCAGCCTCCTCAAAAATAACATTGTTAAGGACGGGATGTTGCTTGAGCAAAACCGCGCAAGCCGCCTTGAACAGGTGGTTATTCAGGCGGCCGTCATACCTCACGCAAACGGGTACATTGTACGCGGACGAGCCCGGTTCCATATTGTCCAACACCCACAAGCCTTGTTGTGCCTGAGACAGTGGGTAGCGTGAGCTTTTCTGCTTTTGCCAGCGGTAAAATTCGAGGACCTCCTGAGCGGTCTTTTTTCCTTCCTTGAATTCGATCAATATTTCATGTTCAGTCATGACACGACTCCATCTTTTAAAAGTTCATGAATTTCTTCTAAGCTTAATTCGTTGTTTTTGAAGCTTTCCAGCAGTGCAACACCTATGTCGGCATCGGCTTTCCGGGGTGCGACATCAACAACGGGCGGCTTCTCCACCTGCGTGGGTTCGCTCCTGGGCAGGGCTCCCAGTTTGGTGCCGACCAATTCTCCCAACCCGCGAATCGTCGGGTTCTCGAACATATTCCGAATTGTCAGCTCAACAGACCAGGCCTCCAATATGGCGCGCGCAAGCCTAGCAGAAATAATCGAATCTACCCCGTAAGTCTGCAGGGGCTCAAATTCGCCCAAAGTACTGCGCGGCACTCCCAGCAGACTGGAGAGATAACCCGTTATAAAATCGATCACCTGCTCTTCGAGTGTGCCGGACTTCTCCCGCGGCACACTGGGCAGGGTTTTATCTTGCAGCGGAATTGATTGCTCCTGAGACACTTGCGGCACAAACTGCGGCACAAAGGGGTAAGTCGGTAAGGCCACCACATCCGGTCGCGCATCCTGGTACAGACGCCGCCAGGGAATCTCGTTGCCCCTCGCCCAGAGCAGCGCGATTTTGTCGTATTCCCGGTTGGTTAACAGATGATCCAGCAATACCTCATTTGCCGCGCCGGACAATATGTGATCCAGCAGCTCGTTGCGCTGCGTGAGATCGCCTGCAAACCAGCGGCCGCGCAGCGAGTCGGCATCGGCGCCGCGAGCGAGCCACTCGCGCAACACCGCGATCAAATCATCTACTCGATCGGCCACAACGGCCAGCCGGCAGGTCATGGCTTCCCGGCCGGTCTGCAGCGTATAGGCGATATCGACAAGATTGACCACCTGCGTTTGTTCCGCAAACTGGATAAAGTTTTTCACCAGTTGCTCGAGATTAACCGAGTTTCTCGCGGAAAAAACCGCGATACACGGTCCATCGACGACGTTTCTGCGACTCGGTTGTGAAGTTGTTACCCGATATTCTTCCACTACAACGCATGCGTTGGATCCGCCAGCGGCGAAAGAATTAATCAATGCGCGCCGCGGCTGACCGGCGACATCGGACCAGTCTGCCGCAGCCTCCTGCAGCGTGAGATGTTCGCCGTTGAGATTAAGCTCCGGGTTGAGTTCTCCAATCGTCGGGAGCGGGCAGAGGGTTCGATGTTTCAGTTGCAGAAGGACTTTAATGAGCTGCACTATCCCCGAGGCCGCCTCGGCGTGGCCGATATTTGCCTTGACGGACCCTACCGAACAAACCGAGCCGGGCATCGCACGCGATGTGAAAACCTTATTCAGGGCGGCGGCTTCGATTGCATCAAAAGTTGCGTTGCCGTTCGCGGCGGCCTCTATGTAGCNNAAGGTGAAATCTTGGCCGATCTCAGGGTGCGCTCGATCAACTCCGCCTGACTCACCAGACTCGGAGTGGAATAGCCGTTCGTTTTGCCGTTGTTGTTGAGACCGACCGCGGTAATCACTCCGGCGACACTGTCGCCATCTTCGATTGCCTTGCTGAGGGGCTTCAGCAGCACCGCCGCTACGGCTTCCGCTGGCAAGTAGCCGTCGCCCTGCCCGAAGCTGCGACAGTCCGCGCGGCTGCCCGCGATGTTGAACAAACTGAGTTCGACGTACTTGTTGGGATAAAGCGAAAGATTTGCACCGCCCACCACGGCGAGCTCGCAGTCACCGCGCTGGAGATCTCGACAGGCGTAATAGAGCGCGGTGCTCGAGGAAGAGCACATAGTTTCGAAGGCAACACACGGTCCTTTGAAGTCAAAGAAATAGGAAACTCTGCTCGCCAGTGCGCTACCGGTATTCAAAGCGGTTATTTTAGGCCGAGTACCGGCGCTCGCCGGGTCCTCGCCCTGGTGGCCCATCACCCCCACATAAATTCCCACCTGATTGTCATACTGCTTGGCGATTTCCGCCCGAGTGAGTCCGGCGCCCTCAAAGAGCGACCACACGCACTGCATAAAGAGTCCCTCTTTAGGATTCATCAGCGCGGCGGCATTAGGTGCGATATTAAAGAACAGCGAATCGAATTGATCGATGCCGTCGATAAAACCACCCCATTTGCAGTAAGTTTTGTCGAGCTTGCCGCGCTCCGCATCAAAATAGGTCTGACTATCCCAGCGGCTGTGCGGAATTTCCGTGATGCAATCTCGGCCATTGAACAGGTTGTCCCAAAAGGTCTCTAGAGTCTCGGCCCCGGGAAATTTTCCGGCCATGGCAATGACGGCTATAGCATCCGGATCCGTGGCACCGCGGGGTAAGGCCATCGCCGCCGATGTACTCTCGATTTTTTTCACAGACAATGACGATTCGGCGGGTTCTGCCTGTATGCCGGAACCCGTCAGCAGCTGGTTTGACAGCTCACCGACATACTCATCGGCCAGGTATTTTGCAAAACTTCCCAGCGAAAAGTGTTCGTAGAAGACGGTGGGCGGAATCGTTATTGCGTAACGCGCGGCCATGTTTTTCGCCAACATCGATAAACTGATGGACTCAAAACCAAAGTCGGTCAGGCTCGCCTCCAGGGTGATCTCCCGCGGTGACAGTTGCAGGATGCTCGCCGCCTGCTGGATAAGCTCTTGCTGAACCCGTCGCAACAATTCGCCGTTTTCACGATTTTCACGAGCGTCTCTCTTCGGCCGGATTTCCGGTTCTCGAGTGCCGGGCGAATCGAGCAACTTGCTCAATCGCGACCGGTCGCCGCACAGCACCAACAATTGCTCCAATCCGACTTCCGCGGTCAGGAGCGACGCTAATAGACGCAGGGCAGACGCCGAGGGTAATTCGTCCATTCCCAGCTGGTTCATGGCCGCCAGTGTCCCAGCTCCGACACCCATTCCACCTTCCTCCCACAGAGGCCAATTAATAGCCACCGCCCGGCCACGGCCCTGCCCTGCACGCACCAATTGGTTTCGGCGTCCCACGAAACTGTCCATAAAAGCATTGGCGGTGGCGTAATCCGCCTGACCGGGGTTGCCGAGGACCGCAGCGATCGACGAAAAACAGATGAAATAATCCAGCGGGTCCGCTCGGGTCGCTTGATCGAGATTCAGCGTACCCTCGACCTTCGGCTGCAATACATCGAGAAACTCGTCGATCGATTTGTGGCGAATTAAAGTATCCCGCGTGATGCCGGCGCAGTGAAAAATTCCCCGCAGCGCCCCGAATTGCTCGCGCACGGAAGCAAGCACGTGGGCGACCTCGTCAGGGTTTGCCACGTCCATCGTTGCGTAATGAATCTTTACCTTGCCCGAGTGCTGTCGCAATACCTCCAGCCGATCACGCGTTACCGCTGACAGTGCCGATCGGCCGGTGAGAATCAGGCTGGCTTCAACCTGTTCCCTGCCGGCATGCTGGATCAACTGGCCGGCGATTCCGCCGAGGCCGCCGGTGACCAGGTATACGCCTTGGTCGCAGAAAAGTTTGCCGCGCGCGGGCGGCAACTCCATCGGCACCCAGCGCCTGGTAATCCGTTTACCCGCCCGCAAAATGATTTCATTGTCTGTCTGCGTCGCTTGGTGCTCGAGTTGACGAATAATCGTCGGCGCATCGCTGCGGGTATCTAACTGAATCCATTGGGTCTGAATCGCTGGGTTTTCTTTGCTCAATGTCCGCAAGAGCCCGCCGAGGGCAATCGTCTGGTCGCACGGCTCGGCATCGCTCAGCACGGCCAATTGAATTAACAACGACGTTCCCCTGGCGGAGGAAATGCTCTTCGTCGCGGAAAAAACTTTTGCGATCAGCGGCGTCAACCCGCGGAGATCATCGCCCCGTGCGACAAACTGCCAGGCGGGATTTGGTGCCTGGGCACGCAGAGCTGCGAAGGCAGTTGCGGCGGAATCGCCTATCAATATCACGTGGCGCGCTAACTCATTCCACTTTGCGGACGGGGACTTCAGCTCCGCCTCCTCCCATACCGGTGCCCAGGTGTACACATTGTTATCGGTCTCCGAATGGTGGGACGGCGCATTATTGACGACCGGGGAATCGGTGACGGCCGCAATGCCTGCCATGGATTCCCGCGGTTCAATCCAGTGGGATTCCTTGAGAAATGGATACTCAGGCAAGGCAAGCGGAATCAGTGCGGCGGCGCCTCCCCGATAATGGCTCTGCCAGTCAATTGGCAAACCCTGAGACCAGGCAGTCGCAAGAGTGGCCCAATCCTTCGCGGCGATGCAGCGCTCAACATAATCCAGCGACTCTTCCTCTGTGGCGAATTGATCGGTCGCACTGCTCTCCTGGGTTGCAGCGGACGCGGACTGCCCCTCATACACCAGATCATTCAAGTTCTGCTGCAGATCCTCCAACGAGGTGACAAGGCGCGCGAAGCGCGTTTCCATGCCTTCGCGGCCGCATTGCAGGGTATAGAGCAAACGGGGCAGGTCCCGCACGTCCAGTTGCTGTGCGGCCAGCCATTCCAGCAGATTGTGCGCAATTTTGCGCAATTGGGTTCTACTCTTCGCCGACAACGTCAGTATGGGAAACACTTGCGGCGCGTCGGAAGAGAAATATTCCGGGTACTGCTCCGGTAGAAATTCCTCGATGACCGCATGGGCATAGACGCCCGAGAAGCCGAACGAATTGACGCCGGCACGCCGGGGAACGCCGGCCGGGACGACCCATGGCTGGGCTTCCGTATTGATATAGAGTGCCGAACGACTGAGGTTGATGGCGGGATTCAGCCGCTCGAATGCCGGCATCGCGGGTAAGATCCGGTGCTGGATCTGTTTGATGACTTTGAGCACCCCGGCAATGCCGGCGGCGCCTTCTGCATGGCCGATGCTCGCCTTCGCAGAGCCGATCGCGCAAAAACCTTTTGCCGGGGTATAGCGCGCGAAAGCTTTGTTCAAACTGCTGATTTCGATCGGATCCCCCAGCGGAGTGCCCGTGCCGTGGGCTTCGATATAACCCAGTGTCGCGGGATCGATCCCGGATTTTTCCCAGGCTTTGACTATGACATTTTCTTCGCCTTTGACACTGGGGGCCGTGAGCGAAGGCGTGTAACCACCATGCAGCGCCGCCGATCCTTTGATCACCGCTTCGATGCGATTGCGATCTTTCAACGCCCTCGCCAAAGGTTTAATGACCATAGCTGCGACGCATTCGCCGGGTACATAACCGTCGGCGCGCGCGTCGAACGTATGGCACCGTCCGGTGCCGGACAATGCGCTCAGGCTGGAAAAATAGAGGGAGTGTCCCGCGGCGAGGAGCAGATTGGTTCCGCCCACGATCGCCATTTCGCATTCGCCTTCGTCGATGGCTTTGCAGGCCTCGTGCAAAGCGACCAGTGAAGAAGAGCAGGCAGTATCATAGGCGACGCTGGGACCATTCAGATCGAAGTAAAATGACAAACGATTGGCGAGAATGGTCTGCACATTACCCATTCCCATGTAGGGGTTGACCGACAATTTGAGCTCATTCATTTTGTCGAGATAGTCATGAAAACACGCGCCGATGAAAACCCCGGTGCGGCTGCCGCGCAATTGACGGATGACACCCGCGTTCTCCGCCGCGTGGTAGGTGCTTTCAAACAGCAGGCGCAGCTGCGGATCGATCCACTTCGCCTCCATTGGCGAAATGCCAAAAAATCGCGCGTCAAACTTATCCACGTCCGAGATAAAACTGCCCCATTTGCAATAGGTTTTGTTCTCGGCACCTCGCTCCGGCGAATACCATGGACGAAAATCCCAGTGATCCATTGGAATTTCGGTCATCAGGTCGCGCCGGTCCAGGAGGTTCTGCCAAAATGCCTCCAGATTCTCGGAATGGCTGAAGCGACCGCTCATGCCGATAACCGCGTAACCACTGGGCTGACCCTGCGTTGCGCCGTGCGGGAGCGCAGCGGCGGTTTGCTGCTGGCGCGCAGGCACGACAGCTTCCAGGCGCGACCCGGCCTGCGCCGTTCCGGAGTCGCCGAGGGCGGATTCGGCCGCGGCGACCGTTGCGGAAACCGCCGGCTCGGCAAACGCATGCGGAAATTCCTGCAAAAGATAGGCAGCCAATTCTTCGATGTTCGGGTACTCAAACAACACCGTGGGATTTAATTCGATCCCGAGTTCCGCGCTGACGGACTCCGTCATCGCAAGCAGCCGTGCCGAATCAAGCCCCAGATCCATGAGGTTGGCACGCACATTCAGCCGCAGCTGCATATCGCCATGCAAACCTCGAACTTTCTCAATTAAAAATTGTTCCGCCCGCTTTTTGGCGGGCGCCGCGTTGGGCACTGACGGTCCGACAGGAGCGCTCATGCGCGTCGCGTTTTGTTGAGGCACGGATTTTTCGGTCGCTGCTGTCGATGCCGCAGCTTGGCGAACCCGCTTGATAGCGCCCTCTTCCACCTTGGCCAGTACGGCGCCATCCTCACTGAAAATATCTGCATCAAAGAGGATAATGTCGCTGGTCCTTTTGACTAAACGCACATGCAGCCAAAAATGCGCGGGCTGTATAATTCGGGAAGCGCGTACAGAACCTATGCCAAACGGCAAATAACCATCGTCGGTGCGCGCGGAACCTTCGGTAGCGAGAATCGCAGCCACCATCTGAAAAGCCGTGTTCAAAGCCAGGGGATGGACCCGGTAGCTGCCCTGCTCCCCCAGATTGACTTCTCCCAGGGCCGCCGTGGTGTTGACGTAGAGTTTGCTGAGCGGCTTGAAATAGGCGCCCAGCGTTAAGATAGGATTTGCGCCGTAAAGTGCATCGATTGCCGGGAACTCGATCAACCCGTCACGCAGTTTGTGCAGGTCGATGTTCCCTCCCCAATCCAGCTCGTCGGTCTGAATTTTTCCTTTGGCGGCCACACCGGTTTTCCCATCGGTTCCGCCACTCGTGAAGCGGGCGCTGAAGCCGTGACTTGGCGGATCCAATTCGATATCGATAAACACCTGCCCGCCCTGCTTGACCACCACCGGCTCAACGAAGAGCAGGCGGCTGAGACGCGCGCCGGGGGCAGAGACGTGCGTATCGAGGAATTTATTGATCGCCAAGCTCGCGTGGCAGACACCTATCAAAACCCGCTCGCCATTGACCTGATGGTCGCGCAACAGGGGCTCATCCCAACGAAAGATTGTCGCCGCCATTGGCGGCGACGCAGCTTGCGGACTTCGCGCGGAAAAATCGATCGCGTGATCAAAAGCATAATCCGGCAACCGAACCTGCTGGCGGGCGGTGAAAGATTTGACGAGCGGCAAAAAGTTGAGATGCATTCCGCCAACCCAAGCTTCCGCGATGTCTGCCTTTGCACAAATCAATAGCGCCTCGCCGCCCGCTTCCAGCCGCTCGATCAGGGCAACATCAGCCGGCCGGGTCGGCGCGGAGAAAAACAGGCCCCGCGCCCGATCACCGCAGCGGCGCGCCAGAATAAAATCCAGCTTGTCCAGCAGGTCCTCGATCGACGCGGCCAGGACACACACTCGAACCGGCAGATTAAAATTGCGCCGCAGCAGCGCCTGGCTGATGGCAACGAGGTCGAGATCGGAGCCCTGCGAGAGAAACTGACGGACGTTGCGCAGGTTTTCCCAGAGGGACCACTCTGTCGCCGCGGAAAATGGACACAAATGTTCGTCTCCCACCGCCGGGATTCCTCCGCGGCCGACGGTCCCGGAAGCCAAATATTCTTCGACGAGCAGGTTGGCGCATGCACCACCCGCTCCAAAAGAATTGATCATGGCGCGCCTAGGCAGAGCTGCCCCATCGCTATCGGTCACCGCGCGCCACTCCGAAATTTCCTCCTGGATATAAAACGGACTTTGGTCGAGCTGAATCGCGGGGTTGCGCGGACGGGCATTGATGGAGGGAACGATTTTTCCCGCCGCAAGTTGCAGCACGACCTTGGTGAGTTGCGATATCCCGGAGGCAGCCTCGAGGTGGCCAATATTGGATTTGACCGACCCGAGGGCGCAGCGGTAAGCGGGCGTTATACCCGCGTCGGTGAACGCTCTTTTGAGCGCGACGATTTCGATCGGGTCACCCAGCGGCGATCCGTTTGCCGCCGACTCTATGTAGCTGATGGAGTTCGGGTCAATTTTGCTGCGCTGGAGCGCACGCTGGATTAACCGCGCCTGCTGTTTCGGATCCGGTGCGCTATAGGCTTGGCGGGCGCCGCCGTGATTAACTTCGCTATGGCGCAACACGGCATAAATAAAATCCCCGTCGCGTTCCGCATCGCCCAGTGGCTTTAGCAGGACCGCCCCCACCCCTTCGCCGGGAATATAACCTTCGCCGACCCCAAAACTTTTGCTGGCGTTGCCTCTGTCGAGAAAGTCCGCGCTCGCCAGGGCGGCGTATTTGGATTCATTGAGACTTAAATTGATTCCGCCGGCCACCGCCAGGCAGGCACTGCCCGTACGCAAGGCTTCCATAGCGAGATGCACCGCGGTCAAGGATCCGGAACAGGCGGTATTGATGGCGATGCTGGGACCTTGCAAATCGAAAAAATGCGACGTCCGATTGGCGATATGCCACTCGGACAGATTGGACACCATGGAAGCCTGTTCAAGGGAAGCTTGCCGCCAGGCGCTTTGACTGTACATGGAGGCAACGAATACACCTATGCCCGCGCCTCGTCGCTGCTGAATATCGCCGATCGCATCGCGCCCGTAATGGGCATTTTCAAATAAGCGATAAACAGTTTCCAGAAACAGGCGGGTTTCGTAGGTTAAACCCTGCGTCACCCAGGTGGGGTCTATACCGAATAAACGATGGTCGAAACAGTCAACCGCGTCGAGAAATCCACCAAATCGCCGCGCACTCTCCGGATTGTCGGACTGCAACGGAAAATGCCACCGGCCTTCCGGTGCCAGCGCGATACAGTTTTTGCCTTGGTTGAGGTTTTCCCAAAACTCTGCCAGATCCCTGGCGCCCGGATAGCGGCCGCTTATCCCGATGATGGCGATCGCTTCCGGTTCACCAGCTGCGGAGCGGTCCGAATTCAATGAAATATCCTCGCTTGAGGCCGGCCGATTGCCCGCTTTGAATCCTGTAGTGGATGGTGAGCTTTTGCCTTCGGGCACAGCTGCGCCCATGGGGGATGCTGCGGGTTTGAGATCCTCCGTCCGGGCGCGAATATTTACTCCATTCGCCAGGCGCAGTTCATCGCCCTTTTCGCGGATGAGGTAATCCGTCAATTCCCGCACAGTGCTGTATTCAAACATCAATGTTTTGGGTAAAGGACCGACGATTTTTTCCAGCTCGGCAGTGAAATTCACCTGAGTAACCGAGTCAATGCCGAATTTTTCGAAAGGGGTATCGAGGCGAATCACGTTTTCATCAAGACCTGTGGTGCTGCAAAGAATTTGTTTGACGAGTTTCACCACGGGCGCGAATCCCAGGTCCTGCAGGTCCGCAAGCTCATTCTGGGCGGGCTGATCGTCCAGCAGCGCCCTTGATCCGGCGGAGGACAATCGGCGGGTGGAAAAATCGCGCAGCTCGGCACAGAGGGCGCCAGCAGCGTCGATCAGATCGATATGAATCTTTTGCACAGGGTCGTCCGATCGGCTGCCTGCGCCGAAATACAGCAGCGCCCAAGCCTTGGCGGGGAGCGGTTGGTAGACCCGCAAGCTACCAAGTGCAAAAGGGACAGCGGGCACTGGCTCAGAAGATTTATTGAGCATGAGGCCGGCGATCGCCTGGAGTGCGCCGTCTAAAATGGCCGGATTCAAAGTGAAGCTGAAATCTGTCTTGGCCTCGGCCGGCAATTCGATTTGCGCCAGCACCCCGGGTCCGCGCTCTTCATCGCGAAAATGGGCCAACCGGGTCAGACTCCGATGCGCGGCTCCGTAAGCAAGACCCATACGCGCATAAGTGGCATAAAGCGGTGCGGCCTCTATGGAAACCAGTGTCGGATGGCGCTGGAGCCGAGCGAGATCCATGGCAGCCGGTGCAGTGAATTGCGCAATTTCGACTCGGCTTTTGCAGTAGAGCGTCTGCGTCGCCGCATCGCGGATTTCACAGTCGGCAGTTTGGCCGTTGTTACCGCTGATAACCACGGCGAGCTCAACAGGTTTTATTGCACCTTTTATCGGCTTGATCCAAACCAGGTCGCGGATTTGGACCGGGCGGGCAAAACTTTCCGATGCTGCGCGGTAAATCAGTTCCAGTTGCATGGCGCCCGGCAGCAGGCTCTCGCCCGAAATCTGGTGATCCCGCAGAAAAAATTCATCACCCTTGAAAGTGACATGGAAGACGGTTTCTCGCTCCGTAGTGGCAGCGCGGCGTAACAAGCTCGGTGACAGGGCAGTCGCCAAAGAATTGCGCAAGCCGGTGTCTGACCGTTCTACATGGGTTACCGATTGATTTCCGCTGCGCGCGGCGTGGATTTGGTCGGCGACCCAAAAGCGCTGCTTTGCCAGGGGGTAAACAGGCAGGCTGACGCGGCGTGGGTGACCCGACGTTCCCCGATACCCAGCGCGCCAGTCCACGTCCATGCCTTGGACCCACAGGCTGAGCAAGCTGGCATAGTCACGCTGTTCGAGCCAAGTCGCCACCGCGGACTTCAGTGTTTGATCCCGGTTGAATAATCCTGCGACAGCGCCCCGGGCCTGGGCGCTGCCGCGAAAGCTATCGCGGGGCACCTGACCCTCGGCAAAAGCACCGAGCGCAGCCGTGAGCGCGGCCATGTTGTCGACAATAAAACCAACCCTTTCCTCCATGGGGTCGCGGCCCAACTGGAGCGTAAAGGCCACGTCGGCAAGTTCGGTATCCGAGAGCGCGCGGGTGAGAATATGCAGCCGCAGATTTTCCGCCTGCTGGCGCAGTTGCTCGGTGGACTTGGCCGAAAGGATTATCGCGTGTTTACCTGTGACAGGTGGCTCCGCTGGTGCCGCGGGACAGTATTCTTCCATAATTACGTGAGCATTGACGCCGCCGAAGCCGAATGAACTGACGCCGGCTCGGCGCGGATAGGATGTGCCCGACGCAGACTTTGCGGGATGCCAAGGCTGCGTCTCCCGCACGATAAAAAATGGCGATTCCGCCAATCTAATATGCGGGTTCAACTTATCGACATGGAGGGTTTTCACTAGCGTTTTATGCTGCATTTGCAGCACCACTTTGAACACCCCGGCGATTCCCGCCGCCAACTCCAGATGGCCTATATTGGATTTCACCGAGCCGAGGCCACAGCGCGCAGCCTCCCCTTCACTCGGTGCTGCGTTCAGTTCGACAAAGGCATTTTTCAAAGCGTTGATTTCGATCGGGTCGCCGAGCTCGGTGCCCGTACCGTGCGCTTCTATGTAGGTGATCGTGCGCGGGTCGACACCCGCCTTACGGTAAGCGGCTTTCACCAGAGCCGCCTGGGCGTTGACGTTCGGCGCCGTCAGGGAATTCGCGCGGCCACCNNGCGTAAATATGATCCCGATCCCGTTCCGCATCCGCCAGCCGCTTAAGCAGCATAATGCCGACCCCCTCCCCCCGCACGTAACCGTTGGCCCTATCGGAAAATGTCTTGCACCGGCCATCGATGGCCAACATGCCGGCTTTGTTGAAGCTGATATAGAGCTGGGGCAGTACCAGCGTATTTGCCCCCCCGACTATGGCCAAACTCGTTTCGCCCGCACGGAGCAGGCCTATGCCGCGATGGATTGCCACCAGCGCGCTGGAACAGGCGGTCTCCACGGGTTCGCTCGGACCGTGCAGATCCAACATAAAACTGATTCGATTGGCACCTAACGAGGGCGAGCTGCCGGTCGCGGTGTAACCCTCTACGGGGATGTCCGCTTTTTCCACCAAACTGGAATAACCGCTGCCCGCCGTGCCGACGATGATGGCCGTGTCGCTGCCGGCCAGGCTCGACGGGGCGTAACCGGCGTCTTCGATTGCCTGCCAAATATGGGTCATCAGCAGTCGCTGCTGGGGATCCATAAGCAGGGCTTCCTTCGGAGAAATACCAAAAAAAAGGCAGTCAAAGTCCGCGACCCCGTCGATAAATCCGCCCCATTTAATATTGGTTCGATTGGTTTCTTTCGTCGGGTCACCGTACAACTCCCGCCAATTCCACCGATCGGCGGGAATCTCGGATATGCAGTCTTTTTCCGCCAAAAGATTTTGCCAAAACTGCTCCAGGTTGGCCGCCCCGGGAAAACAGGCGCTCACGCCAATGATCGCGATGGGTTCCGCGTGGTCATGGACTGCATGCAGAGGTGGATTGCCACGCGTGGCAACGGCCTCGTCGTGTTGTTGAAACCGTGGGGCGGAGGCACCCGCGGGATTTTGTTGCTCGACGAGATAACCGGTTAAAGCTTCTATGGAAGAGTATTCGTAAAACACTGTAGGCGAAATGTCGAGCGCCAGACGACGCCCGATCTCATCGGCAAATTTGGCCAAAGTGATAGAGTCGAAACCAAAATCGCCGAAGGCGCCGTCGAGCGTGATTTCCTCCGCAGGAAGTTTCAATAAGTCGATCACCAGTTGTTGGAGTAGCTCCGCAATTTCGACGGCGCGCCCGGCCAGTGAAACTGGCCTTGTCTCCCTGCTATAGGCCGCCGTGGCCAAAGTCGCGTCGGTTGAGTCGATTGCGAAGGTATTTTGCGTTTGCGCAGGGGTGTGCGCGTCTCTGATTAGAATGCCAAGTAAATAGCCGGTGAGATCCCGCAGGTTGGAGTATTCGTAAAAGATCGTCGGCGAGAGATCCGTCGCGAACTGAATATTGATGAGATCGGCAAATTTTGCCAGAGTAATTGAATCGAAGCCGAATTCTCCAAACGGGTCTTCTTCACCAATCTCCTCGCCTGGAATTTTGAGAATTTGCTCGATCAACCCCTTTAGTTCTTGCCCGAGCGCATCGAGGGTCGGGGCTGCGCCAGCGCTTTTCTCGCGTGCGCTCGTAACTTCGGATGGCGGTCGGACCGCAGCCACCGCGTCGTGCACGCCAAGCGCGCGGGTGATTTGTACGGGATAACCACGCAGCACCACTAAGGCGGGCTGAGTGTCGCAGAGATCGAGCGCCTGGCAAAGCGCCGCCAGGCCCTCTTGATTTTGCAACGGCACCAGGCCGAGGTGTTCCAGACCGCGCCGGGCATTTTCGTCCAATGCCATACCGCCCGACTCCCAAAACGGCCAAGCGATGGACAGCGACTTGCCCGTCAAATCGCGCATCGACCGACGCTGCTCCATGAAGCGGTCCATAAAAGCGTTGGCCAGCGCGTAGTCGGTTTGTCCCGGATTGCCGAAGGTGCCGGCCAGGGACGAAAACGTTATAAAATAGTCGAGGTCCAGATGGCGGGTCGCCCGGTGCAGATTGAGCAAGCCGGATATTTTCGGCGCGAATACTTCCCGCATTCCCGCCGGGGTTTTATTCGGGAATAGTGCATCTTTTATCACGCCCGCGCTGTGCAGGATCCCGTGTATTTTGCCGGATTCGGCCAAAGCGCTGCGGATAAAAGACGCGACCGCTTCGGCGTCTGTCATATCGACTTGTCGATATTCTATTCGCGCGCCACCCTCGCCCAATGCCGCCAGCGTCGCCACTTTGGCGCTATCGAGCGTGGAACGGCCCACCAGGTAAATCCTCACGCCCCGCGCCCGCCGTGCGATTTCCGCTGCAAACACCCGACCAATGCCGCCAAGGCCGCCGGTAATTATCCAGGTGGTGTCGTTCTGCCAGGGTTGCCGAGCGGCCTGCTCGCCTGGCACCAGTCGAATGGCTCGTTTGATCTCCCGCAGTCCGTTGTTATAACGAACCTCTTGGTCCGCCGGGCGCGCTGCGTTCTCGCCAACGATTTGCGCCAAATCTACCGGTGAATCTCCCTCGAGCAGCGTTATACACTGGACGGCAATTTTCCGGCTTTCCAGATGAATACTTTTCAACAGAGCGGCAACCGCTTGCAAGCACGGTCCCTCGACCACGTCGACGGATTCCCTTATCACCAGCTGCAAAAATGCTTGCCCGGGGTGTTTGGCAAGGAGCAGCGCTTTCGCCCTTTGCAGGATTTTGTCCGTGTAAATTTCCATTTGATCGGCGAGGGGTCGAGCGGTTTCGTCCCAGTGTTCTACCGAGATCCCCGCAATCGACTGCAGGCGCGACCGTTCCGCCGCGGAAAATTTCCCGAGCAATAGGAGCTGGTAATTACCGACGGCGGCCGCGGTGGTTGCGCCGGCGGAATCGATGGGGTCCGCCTGCCAAACCGTGCCGACCAGGAGGGTTTCCACTTGATGATCGGCCGGTGCGGCGACTTTTTGGCTTGTCGACGGGGATTGGCGGCGGCGCAGTTGGATGCCCCGCATTTCGATGCAGACTCGACCCTCGTCATCACACACCGCTATATCGACTGCCCGGCCCTTGCCCTCTTCCTTCCCCGAGAATTCAGTGCAATTACTGAGCAGGACCCAGGCGCGCACCGGACAGGGTCGGTGTACCACGAGCTGGTCGAGAGCCGCGGGCAACGAAATATTCTCTCCGCTCTCGTCTTCCTGGGTATAAAGACTCACCAGGCTTTGCAGCGCGC
>DJFO01000295.1 GCA_002432555.1 Marinagarivorans sp. UBA5870 | reverse complement strand
GGCCCACTCGTTCCAGGCGTTGATAAACACAAACTTCGGCTGACGGGTTTGCTGCCGGCTGTAAGCCTCCAGGATAAACTCCAGCCAGCGACCGTAGGCCGCGGGTGTTGAGTCGTGCAGAATCAGGCCATTTTTCTGCCGGCGTGGAGAATTATCCCAGCCGGGGGTAAGCGCCGGGAAAACGTCTGGCTGGAAATTGTTTTCGCGCATGGCCTGGGCGACGTAATCCGCATAACGGTAAATTCGGTGCAGGGCAAAAGGAGCAGCTAAACCGAGTTTACGCTTCCATTTTTCCAGGCGGGAATAATGCAGGCGCTGCGGCATGCGAGTGAATTTCGGCTGAAACTCTATGGCGGTGTCGAAACCTAATTCCCGCGGTGGCCGCTCCAGATCAAAGCTTTGCACGTAGCTCAAATGCAGTTCGCCCAGCCCCGCCTTGATTGCTTCGGAGCGCCAAATATCGGTCACTCGTTGAATATCGGGAATGGACGCCGGCCGGTATACCGCAAATAGGGGCTTGCCCTGGATGCGAATATAACGCGGATCCGCGAAGAAGTTTTCGATCAGAAAACGGATGTGCCGCACATGGTCCTCGGCGTTGTAGGTTTGTTCCATCAACAGTTCTTTTTCCAGTCCGTCCCAGCGCCGGCTCCAGCTCTCGTTGGCCCAGCACAGCATAAAAGGATAATCCGGTCTACCGGTTTTGCGCATATCGTCCAGGGGGCGCTGCAACAACCGCTTGCCGTTGAACCAATAATGGTAATAACAGAAGCCGTGCAGACCAAACTGGCGAGCGAGTTCCGCCTGGGCCACGCGGGTTTCCTCCAAGCGCAGATCGTAAAAGCCGAGATCGCGAGGCAGGTGCGGCTGGTAGTGGCCGGGAAACAGCGGCTTGGCCCGCGCGACATTGGTCCACTCCGTAAAACCCGGCCCCCACCAGAGGTTGTTTTCGGGAATCGGGTGGAACTGCGGTAGATGAATGGCTATAGCTTTGATTTCTTCCATCGACGGGCTTCAGTCAATTTAGAGAAAAGCGGGCCGGTGCCCACTCGGTCGAGCCGCGCAATTTAACACGTAACCGCCACCTAAGGTACAAGGCGCGGCGGACCCCCGCTTGCGGGGGAAAGTTTTCGCGGCGCTCGGATCTAAACCCTCAACCGCGAGGTGAATATCATGGCGAACACCGTTTTTTGGCGCAGAGTGGACTGTCCGGGGATGGAGTGGGCGAGGCTGACCGAAGCCGGCGATTGGGCGGAGTTGCGCGGCACTGTGATATTGATCGAGGAAGGGGTACCCGCGCGGCTCGATTATTCCATCTTGTGCAACGGGCGCTGGGAGACGCAACGTGCCGAGGTGAGCGGCTGGGTGCGTGATACCGAAATAAACTTGTTTATTGGACGCCTCGCCTCCGGTGAGTGGGAATTAAACGGGAAGGTTATTTCGGCGGTAGCGGGTTGCAGCGATATCGATTTCGCCTTTAGCCCCGCGACCAACCTGCTGCCGATTCGCCGGCTCCATCTGGAGCTCAATGAAACGGGAGAGGCCAAAGCGGCTTGGCTGCTTTTTCCCACGCTGCAGTTGCAGCCCATGGGGCAGCGTTTCCGCCGGGTCGGGCAAGGGCACTACGATTACGCCGCGGATACGGGTTTTGCCGCACGGCTCGAAGTCCATCCAACGGGATGGGTCACCGATTATCCGCCATTTTGGCGGGCCGAGACCGTACGTCAATCCGAGATAGCCGAGATAGCCTAAATAGCCGAGATAGCCTAAATAGCCAGAAGACCTGGAGAACCCAGAGAGTTTCTCGCGGCCGCACAGACTACTTTAGGTGCCGGCAGGGAAAACGCCGACGCAGGCCATCCAGTAATAACTCCTGCACCAGCACCTCCCCCTTTTGTCCGGTGAGGACTGCCTGTTCTTTGATGAGAGAAACCAGTTCATCCAGGTGGAAGGGCCGGTCGGTCGGAGGACAGAACAACAGTGATTTTTCATCCTGTGCCTTATGGGCGCGCGAGTAGGTGACCAGGGTTTGAGTGATGTCGCCGAGACGCTGCAAAACCGCGGGATCGGGACGGCCCCCCGCCGCGGTTCGGTTCATTTCCCCCTCCAGTTCGCGCCACGTCAACGCCTCTGCAGTCGATGCCCATACAGTTAAAACCAGAACCAAGCTTAAAACACGCATAAAACCGCCCCTAAAAAATTATTGTTTTACGATAATAAATTATTGTTTTGCTTTGATCAATGGGGGTAATATTGCGCTCAAGCCAGCCACCAAGGGAGCCATTCGCGTGAACAATTTGAAGAAAATCCAGCGTGTCAGCGCGTTTATGCAGGGCTTTTGCCTGCTTCTTATGGTGAGCCTGCCGGTCATGCTCGTCGGCTTCTGGATGAACCTGGATCAACTGGTGCCGGCACTCGCGCAACAAACCGGTTTGCCGATTCGGGCGCAATCCCTGCAACCGACCACCCTTGGGCTGGGATTTGCCTGCATGGCGGTGCCCATGGCAGTACTGCTCTATGGCATCTGGCGGCTTTACTGCTTGTTTGGTCTCTATCGCCAGGCGCAATTTTTTACGCGGGCCAATGCGCACCACCTTTTGGTGTTCGCCACTACTTTGTTTATCAATGTACTCCTGGCGCCAGTGGTCAGTGGTCTCTTGAGTGTGATACTCACCTGGCACAACCCGCCGGGGCAGAAGGCGCTTAGCATTGGACTTGGTAGCCAGCACCTTGCGGCCTTATTTGTGGCGAGCGCGTTTATGGTGATCGCGTGGATTATGCTGGAAGGGAAAAAACTCGCGGATGAAAACGCGGAAATTATTTAGATGATCGTCGTCAATCTCGATGCCATGCTCGTCAAGCGCAAAAAGCGCTCGAAAGAACTGGCGCAGTACGTCGGCATCACCGAGCAAAATATATCTTTGTTGAAGTCCGGCCGAGTGCGCGGCATTCGTTTTGCGACGCTGGAAAAAATTTGTGAATTTTTGCAATGCCAGCCGGGCGACCTGCTGGAATACAGACCAGAGGCGGACGGGCTGTCTGTCGAAGAGGAGGAATTGTAGTGCGGCGAGAAATATTGTTCCTATTGATTTTGGCGGGTTTGTACGGCTGTAGTAACGAACAGATTTACCAGAGCGTGCAAGCCAATCGTCTCAGCTCCTGCGAAAAATTGTTCGAGGCGCAGCGCGATAAATGTATCGACCAGCACGACACGCCCTATCAGGAATATCAGCGGGCGCGAGAGGAGGTCATCCGGCCTTCGCTGGAGCAAGGGCGGGAATAACTGAATTTCTACCGCTCCACCGACCCCCGCGGGGCTTTTCATGGGACGCTTTTTATGGGGCTCTGGTCATGGGGCTCTGCTCGTGGGGCTCTGTTCGTGGGTCTCTGTTCATGGGGCTCTGTTCGTGGGTCTTTGTTCATGGCTCTCTGTTCATGGCTCTCTGTTCATGGAGCTCTGTTCATGGAGTGCCGTCCCGTCGCGGGACGCTGCCTGCGGCGCATCACCGCGTCACCCGGATCTACCGCAATTTTGGCCATAGCTGTGCAGCGGCCGGTACCGCAGGGCGGCGGATAGAGGCCGGAAAGAGCCCGAATAAAGGCCGAATGAACGCCAAGTGACTACCGGGCGGCTTTCGGCCGCCGGCGCCGGTCATGCCCGCACCGCTCGCCGGGCAGCGGCCTTGTCTGTGGCGTAACTCTTATTTGATCACGCCGCACGCAATGCGCACGCCGCCGCCGCCGAGGGCTTCGGGGTGATCGGAATGATTGTCGCCGCCGGCGTGCACCATCAGCGATCTACCGGGGAGGTCCTTCAGTTTCAGCCGTGGTGCCAGCACCGGCTGGGTTGCTTTGCCGTCGGTCGTCACGTACAGGGGCGGCAGGTCCCCCAGGTGGCCGTCACCCCAGGGCGCACCGTGTTTGTTGGATTTTTTCGGGTCATAATGTCCGCCGGCCGCGAGAGCGGGTGTCACTTTACCGTCTTTTTCTTGCGCTTCGCAGCTCGGGTTCTGATGCAGATGAAAACCGTGAATTCCTGGAGCGAGTTTCTCCAGGGCTGGTGTGAGCACCAAGCCATACGCAGATTCGGTGATGGTGACTTCCCCAACCTTGATCCCTACACCCTTGGCATCCACTGTATTCAGGGTCACCACTGTATTCGCCAGGGCGCCGGTGCTCGCCACTAACAACCAGGCAGCGGTTAAATATTTC
Organism: Marinagarivorans sp. UBA5870; assembly: GCA_002432555.1. The sequence continues at coordinate 1,152 of DJFO01000295.1, read as the reverse complement.
ATAGTTCCTCCTAATGATCTGTTGGATTTTTTATCCGTTCTTTTTATCCGGGTTCTTTTTATCCGGGGTAAGGGAGTCCCGCCTTAACGCTCGGATCGACCTGTTTTAATCGGTTTGAGAGCAGGGGGCAACTGTTATTTCCTGTGCGGGCGTTTTTCGCATCCTTTGAGCAGCAAACGAGTGTGATCTGCGGAATGCGCATGGGTGGGAAAATACCGCGGCGGTGTTGAAAAATCACCAGTGCGGGCGCGGAGGGTTAAGCGAAGGTGTTATGCATGACTTTTCAATGCGTGACTTCTTTCGCGTGGCTTCTTATTGTGTGGCGTCTATTGATGGCTGCGCGTTTTTATTGTGTGACGGGGATCACGCCGCAGGCGATGCGCGCCGCGCCACCCCCTAGCGGATCCGGGTAGTCGGAATAATTATCCCCGCCCGCGTGGATTACCAAACTGTGGCCGGCCAGTTCTTTTAGGCTCAGGCGTGGCGCCATGACCGACTGGGTTGCGGTACCGTTGGTGTTGACGTTGAGCGCGGGCAGATCGCCGATGTGGCCATCGCCCCAGGGTCCGCTGTGCTCGTGGCTTGCGTGCGGATCGTAGTGGTCGCCCGCGGCGCCGGCCGCTACCGGTTTACCGTCGGCGGTTGTCGGGTCGCAGCTGGGATTCTGGTGAATGTGGAACCCGTGCTCACCGGGAGGTAAGTTATTCAGGTCCGGTTTTAGTGCAATGCCTTTGGCGGACTCGGCGACTGTGACGGAGCCAATTTTCTCCCCAACCCCCTGCTCGCTCACCGAATGAATGGGTACTATGACTTCCGCCGCTGCCACCCGCAGTGCCAACAGGCTTCCTCCGATCGCCAAAAATAATTTCACGCGTCGCCCCCGCTGTGCCGCGTTTGCCGGTTCGCAAACCCTACGGGGACTTTATTTTTTTGCGGTGCGATCCTTCAGTGCGGAAACCAACGCTATAGTCGCCTGCGTCCTGGCTCCTGCCGGGGCCGCCCTCTCCCCAGCCCTCTCCCGCGCGCGGGAGAGGGAGTTAGATCTGGCTTCGCAACGAAAACGGAGTTGCGTGAAGCGCTGCTCTTCTTCCCTCTCCTGAGTCAGCTCTCGCTTCGCAGCGAAATGTCTTGTTTGAGGCGCTGCTCTTCTCC
>DJFO01000318.1 GCA_002432555.1 Marinagarivorans sp. UBA5870 | reverse complement strand
GAGTGAATGGGTATTGCAGCAAGCCTGCGAGCAGGCGCAGCGCTGGCGCCGCGCCGATATGCCGCCGCTGCGGGTGGCAGTGAATATCTCCGCCCGGCAATTTCACGAGGATAACCTGCCCGCACTTATTGTTCATACCCTGGCGAAATACGGTCTGCCGGCCGATAATCTCGAGCTGGAAATTACCGAATCGACCATAGTGCGCGACAGCGCCAAGGCCACTCAGACGCTCGAGGAAATCAAAAAACTCGGCGTGAAAGTGGCGCTGGACGATTTTGGCACAGGTTATTCCAGCCTCGCTTATCTCAAATCCTTCAAAACCGACTATCTGAAAATCGATCAATCTTTCATTCGAGAATTAACTCAGGATAAGGATTGCCAGGCAATTGTGAGCGCAATTACCGCTATGGCGGAAAAACTATCGCTGAAGACCATTGCCGAAGGTGTGGAAACACTGGAGCAGTTCGAACTGTTGAAGGCGCAGGGATGCGATATTGTTCAAGGCTACTTTATCGGCAGACCTATGGCCGCTGAACGCATTGAACAGATGTTTACCACCGCTTGCTGAGTGGTCCGGTCACACGTTTGGCCAGGGGATCTTGGTCGGCACTGCAGCGGAAATACACCATGAACCGCGACCATTTTTATTGTTTCGACTTTCGCTTGTCGTGTTTCGACTTTCGCTTGTCACGCTTCGGCTGTCGCTTGTCACGCTTCGACTTCCGCGTCGCCCTGCTCGCCGGCGTATTGTCTCTGCCGGTACAGGCCCAGGAAGCGGCGGGCGAACAGGACCTTTTTTCCCTGTCTATTGCCGAGTTGATGCAAGTGGAGGTCAGCTCCGCGTCCCGTCAAGCGGAACCCTTTGCGGACGTAGCCGCGTCCGTCTATGTGATTACGCAAAGCGCGATTCGCGCCGCCGGCGCCACCAGTATCCCCGAAGCCTTGCGCCTTGCGCCCACCTTGCAGGTTGCCCGGGTCAACGCCTCCCAATACGCCATCACTGCCCGCGGGTTCAACAGTCCCGTCAGCAATAAATTGCTGGTGATGATCGACGGTCGCACGGTTTACACACCCTTGTTTTCCGGCGTCTTCTGGGACCACCAAGATGTGGTCCTGGAGGACGTGGATCGCATCGAAGTGGTCAGCGGTCCGGGTGGGACCCTGTGGGGGTCCAACGCCGTCAACGGCGTTATCAACATTCTCACCAAAACCGCGGCAGAAACCGTCGGTGGACTGGTGTCGCTGCACACCGGCGGCGACCAGCGTGGCATCAGCGCGCGCTATGGCGCGGGCCTGGGCCAGTACGGGCACATGCGGGTCTACAGCAAATGGCTGGAGCAGGATCCCACCTTCCGTATAAATGGCACCTCCCCGTACGATGGAATGCGCAAGATGCAAATCGGCTTTCGCGGGGATTGGACGCGCGCGCGCGACCATTTCACTTTGCAGGGCGACTTGTACGATGGTCGAACCGACGATCGCGGCCAAGTGATTGGTATCGATCTGGGTGCTATAGAAGTGGCCGGCAACAATTTGCTGGCGCGCTGGCAGCGCCAGATGGACAACGCATCGAGCGTGCGGCTGCAGGTGTATTGGGATCATATGAAGCGCCGGGATGCGGTTTTATTTCAGCCGCGCGGGGATATTTTTGATGTGGAATTCCAGCACGACATTCCTTTCGATGCACACAATTTCCTGTGGGGTTGGGGTTATAGGTACGGCAAGGACGACGTAGACCCCGGGTTCTTTGCCACCTTTATCCCCGATAGCCGCGAGCAGGAATGGAAAAGCGGCTTTATCCAGGACGAGTACAGTCTTACTTCGAAATTGAAGGCGACCGCCGGCATCAAATTTGAACACAATGAATATACGGGTTTGGAAGTTCTGCCGAGCGCCAGGCTCGCTTGGAAATATTCCGCCGATGCGCTGGTCTGGAGCGCGGTCTCCCGCGCCGTGCGTGCGCCTTCGCGTCTTGACCGGGACGTTTATTACCCCGCACCGCCCAACTCGGTTGTGGTGGGTGGGCCGAACTTCGAGTCGGAGGTGGCGGACGTGTTAGAGCTTGGTTTTCGGCATCAAATTGGCGCAAAGCTCCTGTATTCGGCAACCGCCTATTATCATAATTGGGACAAATTGCGCAGCGGCAGCCGGAGACCTGTGCAAATGGAAAACAACATAGAAGGGGAAGTTTCCGGTTTGGAAATTTGGGCAAACTACGATCTGACCGACCGCTGGAAGTGGAGCGTCGGCGGTATGCGGCTCAACAAGGAGTTGCGCCTGAAACCCGGCGGCGGGGATCCAGTCGGCGTGGATAATCCGACCCTTGCCAACGACCCCAAGTACCGGGTTGTGCTGCGCTCGACCTATGAATTCTCCGACCGCACCCTTCTACAAATCGGCGCCCGGCACACGGCCGCGCTGCCGCATCCGCGGGTGCCGGCGTTTACCTCCATTGACTGCCATTTTGCCTGGCGTTTCCGGCGCAATTGGGAAGCCTCCGCCACCTTGTACAACCTGGCGGATCAGGAGCATAGGGAATTTGGCGAAGCGACTTCCTCCTCCGAGTTTGGGCGCACCGGTTGGCTCCGGATAAGCTGGCAAGAGTAGGACACTACGCCAAATACCGCCCTACAAATTCCCGCAGCTGCAGTATGGCGTGGCGGNNCCGTCGAAGTGCACCGTCTCACTGGTTACTTGAATCTGGCCGGCGAGCGAAATCCCGTAGGCAAAACAAATCACACCATCCAGTTCGTCGTCCGATTCGGCTTTTCCCGTAATCGCGACGGCGAGGTTGGCGGTGCCGTTATTCAGCGCTCCGACAGCCATCTCCCGGGCGACTTCTTCGCTCGTCAGGCCGAATTTTTTGATGGTGGCGGGATTCACGCCCAGGCATTGTTGTTTCGCCTGCTCGGAATAAACCACGTAGCCGCCCTGCAGCACGGAGCCGCAGCCGGAGATATCCGCAATCAGCGAGCACACCAAACCAGCGGTGCAGGATTCCGCGGTGGTCAGAACCAATTTCCGCTGGGCGAGATACTCGATGACTTCGGCAATTTCATTCATGGTCGGGAATCTCGATCTGGATTTCAGACGGAAGCCCGCTGCACGGCGGGAATTTAAGAGTCACTCTTTTTTATCCAGTGCAGGTACAAACCCCTGCTCCACGCAAAAATATAGACAAAGGTCAAAGCAAAAATTCCCCATTGCTGCTCCGTGTACGACGTGTAGAGCCAAAGCGGTTGGGCGCCGAGGCCGAAAAAACAGGCGTATTTTCGCACCTGCTCGCGGTGGTCTTGGCTCAACCAGACGGCGAGTATGCCGGTGACGGCAATACACAGTTGCACAATCATCGGCGGTCGGCGCCGGTGCGGAGGCCATGCCTTGGCGCGGTAAACGAAAGAGCGGCCTGGCGGATGTTCATGTTAGGGATGTTGCACCGGGCAGTGAATGGTGCGGTAACTTTCGCAGGGCGCGCCGGCGGTTTCCGTTTGCAAGCCCACAGAGTCGAGTGTCAATCGACCGCGAAGGGTATTGGCGGAATTCCAGGGTTCCGTCCCATGTAGGGCGGATGCCGAAGGGCGATCTGCCACCGCTGCAGCACGCAGCAGTTCATGGTGGAACCCGCTTCGCGGTTCCACCCTACGAGAGATTTGCTAATTAAATCGGAATGTTTCGATGACGCCGGATTACGGACGCGCGCCCAAATCCGAAAAGGTTTTATGGGAGGAACCCTTGGGTTACGTCCTGCGCAAGTGGCAAAAAATCAGGGGGCCTTTTTGTCCCTATAAGGCCCGTCGATCAGGCCGCGGCCGTGATTGTGAATCACGTTGTAATTGGCGCTGCGGGCGAGTTCTGGCGTGTGGTCGGTCAAAGAGCCGGCGACTTGATTAACCACGGCGCCCACCACGGCGCCCAAAAGGCCACCCCCGCTGGTGTTGTCCGAGTTGTGCGTGGCGTGAACGGTGGCATCCCATAAATGCAGGCCGGTGCGCGTATCCACCAAACGCAGTTGTGCGCTCACCACCGTGGAGGAGGAGATGATTTGAAATTTCTGCCCCCAATCGGAAATGGTCACATAAAGTACCGCGTCAGCCCCTATATGCTCGCGTATTTTTTCCAACGGAATCGCATTCATCTCATCGGGGGTCGGCAGGCCGTTTTCCTTGAGGAACTGATCGATCACCGCCACGGGGAATACGTAATAACCCTTCTCCGCCAGAGGCTGTGAAATGGTGGACAGGTAGGTATAAGTGGCGTTGACTTCGATGGAATTGTTCACCGGCGGCAGCACCAGAATGGACAGCGGTCGGTGGGCGTGCAAGGCGCCCTTGTCCGGTGGCGGTGCCGTGGCGCAGCCGCTCAACAAACTCAACAAGCTGAATAAGAAAGCGGGCAACAGCAATGGGAGGGCCAAAATCCGTCGTTGCATCTTTAGTCCCTCCCTTCTTGTTTCTGCGCGGCTTTTTGTTCGGGCTTCACGGGTTGTGCGGGCTTCACGGGTTGTTCGGGCTTAGCGGACTGTGCGGGCTTAGCGGACTGTCCGAGTTTCTCGGACTGTTTGGGCTTCCCGGGTTTTTGCCCGGCCTCCGCCGCGTGGGCGCGTTGCAGCATGCCGTCGAGCAGCGTCGCCGATTCCGGGTATAAGGTCTTCTCGTTATGGAAGGCCGCTTCGGCGGCGGCTAAGTTGCCGACAGAGGGGTACATGAGGCCGAGATGGGCGTGCACGCCGGGAGCAATTTTTCTGCCGCTGTCGCGCGCGCGCTCGATATCGGCGGACAGCTTGTCGATCTGCAGTTCCGGCGGCGCCTGACCCGGCCGATTGTACATGTCGTAGACAAGCCCTTCGTAGCTTCCCCAATAATACAGGGAGGAAGTGCTCTCGCACGCCGCCATTATCAAACAGGCGGCAACCAAAGCCAGCTGGCGCAACGCAGTCATCTCAGGCCCCGATTATTCGCTGACTTTCAGCACGCCGGAATTTTGCGCGCGCACGAGTTCGTTCACGGCTTCCGTGATGGCGAAATTGAGTACCTTGCCGTTGAGCGTGGAGTCGTAACCGGTGTTGGAGCCGAAGCCGACGACCTCGCGTTCGCTCAGCTCGTATTCTCCGGCACCCTGCGTGGAATAAATAATTTCTGAAGTGAGCACGTCGACCACATTGAGGGAGACTTTGGCATAGGCAATCTGATTTTTGCCCGAGCCGAGGATGCCAAACAATTGTTTGTCGCCGGTGACCTTACGGCCAAATTCGGTGACCGCGCCGCTCACCGCGTAGCGGGCGCCCTTGAGCGCCTGTCGCTCACCGCGCAACTGCGCCTCCTCCTGAATGCGTTCCATATTGTCGCGGTCGACAACTTTGAAGCGGTTGGTCTGCTGCAAATGCGTTTTCAGGATGGTCTTGGCCTGGTTGCCAAGTTGATCGTCACCCGAGGAAAACAGGCCTTGCATATAGTTGGAGCGGTTTTGAAAATTACCGACCACCAAGGTGGTTTTGGGGCCGTTATAGGCGGAATTGTGGGATTCGACTTTCTGAGATTCTACTACTCGATGGGACTCGGTGGCGGTACAGCCGCTGAGGAGGCCGGCAATCCAGGCGGCCGCGATGGCGTATTTCACTGGGCGGAAATTCATGTGTTACTCCTTGTAGGGTTACGTAAGGGGCAGTATTGGCAATCCTCCGAATTCTGTCAATCCGCCGCGCCGCTCGCGGGCGCCACTTAGGACCCACGCCCGGCCGCCGGCCGCTGCGAAGTGTGCGCCAACACGAGAGACGTTAGAGACGGTAACAATGTGCTGCCCGCGGGTGGATGTGGAAAAATTGTATTTTCCGGTGGCGGGTGATACATCTGCTCCCCGGTCGGGTGTGCCTGAGCCGCTGGGAGCGCTGCGTCGCGCGCGCATCACCTGCCGCTGCAGGTTTTACCTTACATTGCGCTGGACGCTGCCACCTGAAGCGGTCGCGTTACCCAAATAGCACCACGGAGAGTGGCAGGGCATGAACCTCAGTTTGCAGCAAGCGAAGAGTCGGCAGAGATATTTTTGGGGACTTTTGGTCTGGGCACTAGGCTGGGGATTGATGTGGGTGCTGGGCGGACACCTCGATGTCGGCAATGTCGGCCTGTTATTGGTATTGACTTCGGCAGTGGCCGCCGTATGGCTGCCGATTAGCGTAACTTTGACGATTAGCCTCGCCTCGCTTCTGGGATTCAACTGGGCCTTTGTGCCGCCGCGGCACACGTTCACCATCGACATCGAGCAGCACGCGATCCTTTTGACCGCCTTGCTGGCGGTCAACGGCATAGTGGCGGGCCTGATGGTGTCGCTGCGCGACCAGTCGCGCCGCGCTTTACGCCATGCGGCCATGGCCGATCAATTGCGCACCTGGGGCGATAAACTGCGCGATGTGAGTCAGCCGCATCTGCTGTTAGCCGAGCTTCAGGCAACTTTGAGTCAAATGGCTCGGCAGAGTGTCGCCCTCATAGCGCTGCGCGAGCAGCTCCCCGAGGACAACCAGTCCGATGCCATCGAATGTTTTGGTTCATTGACCGGGGAGCGCCTCGAGGGACTTTGGTATTGCCTGCGCAACGGCCAGAGCCTCGGACCCGGGACGGGCCGCTACGAAGAACTCGCGGACATCTACCTGCCTATGCGCGGGCGAGAGATGAGCTACGGGGCGGTGGCGGCTGGAGATGCGGTGCGCGAGGCGGCCTGGCGGGATCAGGCACAGGCGCTTTGTGATCAAATGGGCGCCGCCCTGGAGCGTCACCGGATCTGGCGCGAAGAGCGGCGCACCCGGGAGGAGGTTCAGGCGCATTCGCTCCGCACCACTTTGTTGGCCGCCATATCCCACGATTACCGCACGCCTCTGGCGACCATCATGGGTGCCGCCTCATCGATTGAACAGCAGGCTGGTCGGTTCACCGAATCCCAGCTGAAAACCCTCGCGCGCGGCATTGTCGATGAGGCGGGCCGCTTGCGTCGTCTCACCGATAATATTTTGCAACTCGCGCGTCTCGATCAACTGACGGCTGCAGAAAATGGCCCGCTACTCCGCTGCGACTGGGAGTCCGCGGAAGAAATCATCGGCAGTGTGGTGCGCCGTATGCGCCCTGTGGCCGGCGCGCGCGCGATCACAGTGAAAATTGCCACGGCAACGCTCCTCTGGTGCGATTCGGTACTGATCGCGCAGTTGCTGGAAAACCTGCTCGACAATGCGCTCAAATACAGCCCACCCGAGACGGCCGTCAGCGTGTGCGCGTTCGCAGAAGGGGAGCAGTTAGTGCTCGCGGTGGACAACCAGGGTCCGGCCATTCCGCCGGCGAACGCGGAGCAGATTTTCACGCTCTTTTATCGCGGCAAAAGTCGCAGCGCCGGCGGCGCGGGCATAGGCCTCGCCTTGTGCCGGGCAATCGCCCGAGCGCACGCGGGAGAACTATCGTTAATTTCCGGGGTGGCGGGCACCCGGTTCGAGTGCCGGCTTCCCGTCAAACCACTACCGCCGATGCCCGAGCGGGAAACCGGGGAGCAATCGTGAGCCTGCGTTTGTTGTTGGTGGAAGACGACCGGGACTTGCGCACCACGCTGCGCGAGGCCCTTGGGGTCGAGGGTTATGAGGTTTTGACCGCGGCGAGCCTGGCCGAGGCGCAGGCCATGCACGCCCAGACCCAGCTGCCGCGCGAAACCCGCCCGGGTTTCGATTTAATTTTGCTCGACCTCGGTTTGCCGGACGGTGATGGTGGCGAGTTGCTGAAAAAGCTCAGGCAAAAGAACTCGGTGCCGGTGATCGTCATCTCCGCCCGGGAGGAGGAAGCTGCGAAAATCCGCCTGTTGGACGATGGGGCGGATGATTACCTGGTAAAACCGTTCAATATCGGGGAGCTGCTGGCGCGGATTCGCGTGGCGTTGCGTCACAGCGGCAATTGGACCCTGCCAGCGGTTCGCTATTACCAGTACGCGGACGTGGTAATCGATTTGGCGGCCTACACGGTCACCCGCTCCGGGGCCCAGGTTCACCTCACTCCGACGGAATTCAAACTTCTGGCACGCCTGGTGCGAACCGCCGGCCAAGTGGTGACGCATCGCCAACTGCTCACGGACGTCTGGGGCCTCGAGTTTCGCGACCACACCCATTATTTGCGGCTTTACATGGGGCAGCTGCGGGCAAAACTGGAAGCGCGACCGGCGGAGCCGCAGTTCCTGTTAACGGAGCCGGGCCTGGGCTATCGCCTGCAGGACCCTGAGCCCTGAATTTGGCAGTCTCTGCAGATTTGCGGTGAAGCACCTTGCCCGCGCCCGGCGAAGATAGATTGGGGCGGTGGAGAGGTTCGCTGAGAAGAGACCGGAAAGGAGGTAGTAGCGTTCTGCACAGTAGCGTTCTGCGACGCGGGCGACCGCAAGGGGCGCCCCTACTTATGCGATCCTGATGCGTGCTGCGGCAGACTGCGCCGGTCCCTGCCAACTGGAAATCCCTCGTGACCTTTGACGCACTGCCCGCTGAATCGCCATCCACTGCCCATCTCTCGCCGGCCCGCCAGCGGCTGGGAGCTCTCACTCTCGCCGCGCTGGGAGTTGTTTATGGCGATATAGGAACCAGTCCGCTTTATACCGTGAAAGAAATCTTCTCTCCCAACACCGGCGTGCCGCTGGATGCGCAACATATTACGGGCGCCGTATCCACAATATTCTGGGCGCTGATGCTGGTGGTCACAGTGAAATACGTTTTGCTGGTATTGCGCGCGGACAACCGCGGCGAGGGCGGATCCCTGGCGCTGACCGCACTGGCCGCGCATGCTGTTGCAAGCCCAGCACTGCGGAGGAGCCTGTTCGTCATAGGTCTGATCGGTGCGACGCTATTTTATGGAGACAGTATCATCACCCCGGCCATCTCTGTGCTTGGCGCCATGGAGGGGCTGGAAATCGCCACACCGGCGTTGAAGCCATTTGTGGTCCCCATTTCCGTGACGATCCTGACCGGCCTATTCCTGGTGCAACGTTTTGGCACCGGTGCCATGGGCCGGGTTTTCGGTCCCATAGTTGCGCTCTGGTTTCTGCTGCTCGCCGTGTCAGGGCTTTTTCATGTGTCGGCGCAACCGGCAATTCTCGCCGCGCTCAATCCCCTCGAGGCCTGGCATTTTCTCAACCATCGCGGGTGGCAGGTCCTCACCGCGCTCGGGGCGGTCGTGCTCGCGCTAACTGGCGCCGAAGCTTTATATGCGGACATGGGCCACTTCGGCCGCCGGCCGATTCAGCTCGCCTGGACTTTTTTGGTCTTTCCCGCGCTTGCGTTAAATTACATGGGACAGGGCGCTCTGTTGCTCGGCGATCCGTCAGCCATAGTGAATCCGTTTTATAAGCTTTTCCCGCAGATGCTTATCTGGCCCGCGGTTATCATCGCCACTTTTGCGGCAATCATCGCCTCCCAAGCTGTCATTGCGGGGGCTTACTCCATGACCCGCCAAGCGATGCAATTGGGTTTTCTGCCGCGCATGCGGGTGCAGCACACCTCGGCCCGGGAGGCCGGTCAGATCTACATGCAGGCGGTGAACTGGGCGCTGCTCCTGGGTGTGTTGGCGCTTGTGTTGATTTTCGAAAGTTCATCAGGGCTCGCCGGCGCCTACGGCATAGCGGTAACCCTCACCATGGCGACTACGAGCTGCCTCACCTTTTTTGTCATGCACGGGCACTGGCGCTGGCCGCGGCCGGTTGCGCTGTTGGTGGTGTGCCTGTTTCTGGCGGTGGACTTAACCCTGGTCGCGGGATGCGCCCTGAAATTGCAGGACGGTGGCTGGTTTCCGTTGCTGGTGGCCGCGGTGCTTTTCACCCTGATGAGCACTTGGTGGCGCGGCCGCGCCCTGGTATTGCAGATCATTCGTCGCGAGGGTATCAGTCTCCCGTCATTTATCGAACTTCTAAATCCATCCGAAATTCATCGTGCCGCCCGCGTTGCGGTCTATCTGGTGGCCGATCCCACCACCGTGCCCCAGGCGCTGCTGCACAACCTCAAACACAATCAAGTCCTGCACGAGCGCAATTTGATCTTAACGGTAAAATTTGCCGAGGTGCCCTGGGTGACCGCCAAAGAACGAATCCGTTTGGAGGAGCTGGGTAAAGGATTTTGGCGAATTTCGGTGACCTTCGGTTTTATGCAGGTCCCCAACGTGCCCAAGGCGCTGAAACTGTGCGAGAACTACGGTCTGACGATTCCAGTGTTTGAGACCAGTTATTTTTTGAGCCGCGAGGCCATAGTGCCGACGCCGGGCAATGGAATGGCGCGTTGGCGAGAACATCTGTTCGCAGCCATGAACCGCAATGCCAGTGGAGTCGTGGAATTTTTTCGGCTGCCGAACAACGCGGTGATCGAACTGGGTACGCGCATGCAAATTTAGCGGGTGAAAGATCCGCGCGGCCTGCGCGGCCCGGCTCGACCTACATAACCTACAAGACCTGCGCGACCTGCGCGGCCTACGCGGCCCGACCCGACCTACGCGGCCCGACCCGACCTACGCGGCCCGACCCGACCTCCTACATTCCCAGTGGACTTGCGGCTTTTTTTGGTTGAAAAAAATAGAGCGTCAGCAATACCGCAAAAGCGAAGGCGATCATAAGGCCCGCCAGCCGGTGGGCATCGGCGTATTCCAGCGCTTCCACGTGATCGTAAATTTGCACCGAGACCACCCGAGTCTCGCCGGGAATATTGCCGCCGATCATCAGTACCACCCCAAATTCGCCCACCGTATGGGCAAAACCGAGGACGGTGGCGGTGATGAAACCGGGCCGCGCCAGCGGAATCACCACTGTGAAAAAGCGGTCCCAGGGACCGGCGCGCAGCGTTGCCGCCACCTCCAAGGGACGCTCGCCGAGGGCCTCCATGGCATTTTGGATTGGCTGCACCACAAAGGGCATGGAATAAAACACCGAGGCGATCACCAGGCCCCAGTAGGTGAAGGGTAGGGTGCCTATGCCCAGAGCCTGAGTCAGGTGTCCCACCGGACCCTGCGGCCCCATGGCGAGCAGCATATAAAACCCGAGAACCGTGGGCGGCAGCACCAGGGGCAGAGCGACCACCGCGCTGACCCATGCCTTCCAGCGGGACCGCGTGCGCGCCAGCCACCAGGCGATGNNTATCAGTAGCAGCAAGACCGTCACAGTGACGGCCAGGCGCAGGGTGAGCAGAATCGCCGTCCAATCGGCGGGGGAAAGTACCATGGAAGAATCTCTAGCTCCCCTCGACTTGATAACCGTAAGACTCGATGATCGCCCGCGCTTTAGCGCCGCGCAAAAATGCCAGCAGATCGCGCGCCGCCTGACTGGTCTCGCCCCGTCGCAGCAGCACCGCATCCTGGCGAATTGGAGCGTGCAGGTTGGCCGGCACTCGCCAGGCAGAGCCTTCCCGAATTCGGCCGTCCTGCCAGATTTGCGCCAGGGCGACGAAACCTATGTCCGCGTTACCCGAGCTGACGAACTGAAAAGTCTGGGCGATGTTTTCGCCCTGCACCCATTTGGCCTGGGTCGATTCCAGCAGCTCCAGGCGCTGCAAAACTTCGACCGCCGCCGCGCCATAGGGGGCGAGCTTGGGATTGGCCAAGGCGAGTTTGTTGAATCGTCCGTTTTTTAACACCGTCGCCTCGGCGTCGATCAAATCGGTCTTGGCGGACCAAAGCGCAAGTGCTCCCACGGCGTAGGTGAATCGGCTGCCCGGCACGGCGAGGTGATCTTTTTCCAAGGTTTCCGGCGTACTCTGATCCGCCGAGAGCAAAACTTCGAACGGCGCTCCATTGCGAATCTGCGCGTAGAATTTCCCGGAAGCCCCATAACTCACACTCAGCTTGTGACCGGTCGCCGCGGTAAATTCGGGGGCAAGTTTTTGCATGACCCCGGTGAAATTGGCGGCGACGGCGACGCTGACTTCGCCAGCATTCGACAGCTGCGCCGCTGTCGACAGCAACAGTCCGCAAAAAAAAGAGAAAAAGATCTTCATCGAGCATTCTCGGGAAAAAATAAGTGGGGGAAGAGCGGCGTTCATACTGCAGCAAATGCCTTTGCGCCTCAAGCTCAAGGCCTCCCGCCGCTCTCGGTTTCCTTCGTTTCGCTGAATTTTTGAGTAGCGTGCGGTCCAAAATTTTGACCCGGTCAATACGCGACAGCGGAGGAAATTTTATGTCTTATATCGACGGTTTCGTAGTAGCGGTTCCCACCAAAAACAAACAAGTTTATAAGGAGCTTGCCCTGGATATGGCTCAAGTGTTCAAGGATCACGGCGCCCTTGGCCTGGTGGAGTGTTGGGGGGACGATGTGCC
>DJFO01000377.1 GCA_002432555.1 Marinagarivorans sp. UBA5870 | reverse complement strand
GTTCGAAGGTGCGAATCATGATCATATCGACCATTCGAGAAAGAACTCTAGCAGAGTCCTCGATGGGCTCGCCCCGGCCCAGTTGCGTATCTTTGGGCGATAGAAATAAGGCCGCGCCGCCCAGCTGAGTCATGCCTGCCTCGAAAGATACCCGGGTTCGAGTTGAGGATTTTTCAAAGATCATGCCTAGAACTTTGTTTTTCAACGGTTCGATAATTTCGCCGTTNNAAGTTCGTCGCTGGACAGATCTTTCAAGGTTAGAAAATGCCGGGAGGCCATATCCGCTCCAGTTATTGGTTTTTGATCAGCTCGACGACAAGACGGACAATTTCATCGGCCTGAGCGTCGGTGATAATCAAAGGGGGTAGGAGGCGAATGGTGCTGCCTGCGGTAACATTAATCAGCAAGCCGAGCTGCTTAGCTTTTTCCACCAGTTCACCACAGTCATAATTCAATTGGATTCCCAGTAACAAGCCAAAGCCTCGCACTTCAATGACTTTTTGTTCGTCTACAAGCGCCTCTTTGAAGGCGTTCAGCATACGCTGGCCCAAGAGTGCGGCACGCTCCATTAAATTCGTTTGCAGAATGGTAGTGACAACCGCGAGTACCGTATTGCAGGCCAACGGGTTGCCGCCGAAAGTCGAGCCGTGATTGCCCGGTTGAAAGACACTTGCCGCTTTGCTTCGAGCAAGACAAGCTCCGACCGGCACGCCGTTGCCGAGTCCCTTAGCGGTGGTGACAACATCCGGGAGTATGCCCGTGTGCTGGTACGCGAAAAATTTTCCGGTACGGCCGTTGCCCGTTTGTATCTCATCCAAAATCAACAGCCAGCCATTTTCATCGCAGAGACGACGCAGTTCAGGAAGGTAGGTAGGAGCCGGTACGCGTATGCCACCCTCGCCTTGCACAGGTTCAACCATCACTGCAACCGTGTTGGGTGTCGCTGCGGCTTTGATTGCCTCAATGCTGTTATAGGCCGCGTGTACGAAGCCTTCTACTAGAGGAGCAAAACCCACTTTAATCTTGGGATTTCCGGTTGCCGAAAGTGTTGCCATAGTGCGTCCGTGAAAACTATTCTCGGTCGTGATGACTTCCGGCCGCGTGATGCCTTTTTCCTGGCCGAACTTGCGCGCAAGCTTCAGAGCAGCTTCGTTGGCTTCCGCTCCGGAATTGGAGAAAAAGACACTGTCCATGCCAGAGATTTCCGCGAGCACCTTACCCGCCGCAACCTGAGGTTCGATATTGTAAAGATTGGACACGTGAAGCAGTTTGCTTGCCTGCTCAGTGATGGCTTTGGTAACCGCGGGATGATTGTGACCCAGGCCACAAACTGCTATGCCGGACAATGCATCCAAATAACGTTTGCCATCCGCATCCCATACATAAGGACCATCGCCCCGCACCAGGGTGGTGGTTCGGTTGCCATAGGTGTTCATCAATGTCATATCCCGATTCCGTTGTTTCTCAAGGGCTTTGTTCGATCTGAGCAGGTATCGACCACGTCTGCCGAACNNAAAACAGGCAGCGGTTGCTGCCTGGACGAACGGCCATTTTATAAACAAAACTCAGTTTT
Source organism: Marinagarivorans sp. UBA5870 (assembly GCA_002432555.1). Next base: position 14,354 of record DJFO01000377.1, on the reverse strand, counting down.
GTAAATTTAGGATGCGAATGATATCGAAGCGTCAGTGGCGCCAGTATTTTTGCCAGGCGGTGAGGACCTTATCGGGATACCAGTACTTACCATAGCTGCCGTTGTAGCGCGCCAGTGCTTCCGGCCAACGACCTTTTTCTTTGTCGATGTAGTATTTCAAAATTGTGCAGCCGTACCGCAGATTTGTTTCGAGGTCGATCAGGCTGTCCTGCTCACGACCAATTTCCCTCTTCCAAAAAGGCATGACCTGCATCATCCCCTGCGCGCCTACATGCGAGACGGCGTAGGGATCGAAGGCGCTTTCGATTTGGATGACGGCCAATACCAAGTCAGCGGCCAAGCCTGCCCGCGTCGCCTCCCGGTGGACCANNGCCGTAAAACGCGGAACCGCTCCTGCGGATCTTTGATATAGCGGCCGAGCGGGGTGGCCTTGGCCACCAGCCAAACTTCCGCATCGAACCGATCTTCAAAACTGTCCGCTTGCTCTATGGACTGTTTGAGCAGCTGTCTCAGAGCGTCATCAACCTCTGGCTGTTGGGCGAGCGCCAAGGCAGCCCCTGCCCAGGTGAGGCAAACAGCAAAGAAGAGAACAGTGATTTTCAGCTTCACATCTTCCGACCAATTTTCGCCGCGAGGAACTGGTCGAGCTCATTGAAGGCTACATTGACGCTCTCCTGGTCTCTGCGGCCTTTGTACTCGACGGTGCCGTTTTCCAACCCGCGGTCACCTACTACAAGGCGGTGGGGGATGCCGATGAGCTCGATGTCGGCCAGCATCACACCCAAACGCGCCTTCGCCTCATCCATAAATAGCACATCGTGGCCCATTTGTTTGAGAAGTCTGTATAAATCCTCGCATTTGGCGGCCAGGGCAGGGGACTTATGCATATTGATGGGCACCAGAGCGATTTGGAATGGTGCAATTGCCTCGGGCCAGATGATTCCCTGTTCGTCGTGGTTCTGCTCGATGGCTGCGGCCACGACACGGGAAACGCCTATGCCATAACACCCCATGATCATGGTCTGCTTGCGGCCGTTATCGTCCAGCACTTTCGCTTTCATCGCATTGGAATATTTGTCGCCCAGCTGAAAGATATGCCCGACCTCAATACCCCGTTTGATTTCCACCGTGCCGCGACCGTCCGGGCTCGGATCACCGCGCTCGATATTGCGAATATCCGCCACCGACGTAAAGTGAGCATCGCGTTCCCACCGGACGTTGACGCAGTGGTACCCGGTGCTGTTCGCGCCGCACGCGAAATTGGCCGCCGCCGCCGCCGCACGGTCGGCAATGACCGGAATTTTGAGATCGATGGGCCCGAGCGAGCCTACCTCAGCGCCTATGACACTTTTAATTTGGCTGTCGGTGGCAAAAGTGAGAGGGCTGGCAACACCGGGCAGTTTGGCCGCTTTGACTTCGTTGAGTGCGTGATCACCGCGCAGTACTAACGCGACCAGGCCCTGCTTGCCCTGTTCGTCTGATTCGCCGAGGACCATCAGGGTTTTCAGTAGGTCAGTCTTGGCCAACTGCAGGAAGGTCGCGACCTCGTCAATGGTTTTCTGTCCCGGTGTAGCGATTTTCTGCATCGGCTGAGCAGGTTTGACCACCGGAGTGGGCGCCAAGGCTTCCGCCATTTCGATATTGGCAGCGTAGTCGCTGGCATTACTGAAAACTATGTCGTCCTCACCGCTGTCGGCGAGCACGTGGAATTCATGGGATCCGGTGCCGCCTATGGAGCCCGTGTCCGCCAGTACAGCGCGAAAATTCAGTCCTATGCGAGTGAAGATATTGCAGTAGGTCTGGTGCATAACTGCGTAGGTTTCCAGCAGAGACTCTCGGTTGAGATGGAAGGAATAAGCATCCTTCATAATGAATTCACGGGCGCGCATAACGCCGAAGCGAGGGCGCACCTCGTCGCGAAATTTGGTCTGGATCTGGTAGAAATTTGCCGGCAGCTGCTTATAGCTGTTGATTTCGTTACGGATCAGATCGGTTATGATTTCTTCGTGGGTCGGGCCCAGGCAAAAAGGATTGTCGTGGCGGTCCTTAAAGCGGGTCAATTCTGGACCGAACTGCTCCCAGCGACCGGATTCCATCCACAGGTCTGCCGGCTGCACGACGGGCATCAGAACCTCCTGCGCGCCGGACTTATCCATCTCCTCGCGCACAATCTGCTCCACCTTCCGCAACACGCGCAAGCCCAGCGGCAGCCATGAATAAAGGCCGGAGGCGGACTTGCGGATCATACCGGCGCGCAACATCAATTGGTGGCTGATCACCACGGCGTCGGCGGGAGTTTCTTTTTGGGTGGCGAGAAGTATTTGGGTCGCGCGCATAGGGCTCTCTGGATCGATGAACTCGGGCAAAATGACAAGAAGCGCTATTCTAGTAGCAAGGCGTTTGGCTGTCTCCCATTCAACTGGCAAAAAACTCAGGCCCGAGCATCATCTCCGGAGGAACCAAGGCATGTTTCAACTGCATCCGCGGCTGGCGGAGGACACCGTCGTAGTCGGCTCTCTGGAGCTCTGCCTGGTGCTATTGCATAAAGACAGTCAGTTTCCCTGGTGCATCCTAGTGCCGCAACGGGAGGGCGTGAGCGAAATTCACCATTTGAGTCACCCTGACCGGCGGCAATTGATGGACGAGTCGTGCCGCCTGGCGGAAGTGATGACCCGCCTTTTCACACCGCATAAAATGAATGTTGCGGCCCTCGGGAATCTAGTCCCACAGCTGCATCTGCACCACGTTGCGAGGTTTACGGACGATACCGCTTGGCCAAATCCTATCTGGGGGCGAACAGCGCCGGTACATTACGTTGAGCCGGCATTGCGGAAGCGCTTGGAGAGTCTGCGACGCGCGCTGGCGGGCGCGGGTTTCACCGAAACGCAGGCATAAAAAAAGCCGACGGAGTCGGCTTTTCGGGGCGAAAAGGCTTTTATTCAACCATTTCCTTCATCTTCTTCAGGGGGCGTACTTTTACCTGAATACTGGCAGGCTTGGCTGCGAAAGTTGTCTCTTCCCCAGTAAAAGGATTGATGCCTTTGCGGGCCTTGCGGGCCGGCTTTTTCACAGTGACGATTTTTAGCAGGCCGGGCAGTACGAATTCACCGGGACCTTTTTTGCCGATGTGGGCTTCGATCAAGCTGTTCAGCTCGTCCAGTACAGCGGTAACCTGCTTGCGGTTCAGCTCGGTCTGGCTGGAAATGTGATTGAGTATGTCAGATTTGGAAAAGCGTTCCTTGACAGACAGGCTGGCTTTTTTAGCCGCTTTTGCAGGGGCTTCTGCCGCCTTTTTGGCTGGTGCTTTGGCAGAACTTTTTTTGGCGGTGGCTTTGGATGCGGCCATTGAATAAACCTCTTGGTTATGTTGTGTATGAGTCTGGATTTGCAGCTTTGGTTGAAGCCTTTACCGCCCCGGATGGTCTGGCCGTAATAAAGCGCCGGAAATACAGCATTTTTATAACCGCCCGTGGCGCGACCATTAATATATAGTGTATTCGCTGACAGGCGGCAACCTGTTTTTGCCAAAAACCCCTGGTTTTTTCGCTTCTTTTCGGTGTTCGAGGTGGGCAAACTTCTGCTGCGGTCGCCCGGCCGGTTGCCCGGGGTGTTTTTCGTACAAGGGGGCTCATGTATAATGCACGGCCCTCAAGGGGTGGAGGCGGGGCTCCAAGCGGCAAACTCGGTTGAATTCCGGCATTTTGTTCCCATTTTGTCGATCCATTGGGGCGGCGCATTGGCCCCGCGGGTCCCTGCCTGGAGTGACCGCCGACTAGGCGGTGGAATTCCCAGGGGTATCAATAATTGGTGGTGGTAATTGGTGGAGATCGACGTATGCCAATCTATGAATACCAATGTCAATCCTGTCAGCATGAATTTGAGATCCTGCAAAAATTGAGCGACGCTCCCCTAACCGACTGTCCGGAGTGCCGCTCGCCGCGTTTGCGCAAGAAGATCTCGGCGGCCGGGTTTCGCTTGGCCGGCAGCGGTTGGTATGAGACGGATTTCAAAAAGTCCGGCAGCAAAAAAAATCTGGCGGGTGACGGCGGCGGAGCCAGTGAAAACAAGTCCGCTGAGAGCAAGCCCAGTGAGAACAAAGCGGATTCCAAAAGTGGGTCCGGCAGCAAGAGCGATGGTGGCAAAACATCGAGTGCGCCCGCCGCTTCTTCCGATTAAATGACAGTCAACAGGAAAACCTATGCGCAGTGATTATTGTGGGGCTCTTAACACCGCCGACATCGACAGAGAAGTAACGTTGTGCGGTTGGGCCGATCGCCGCCGGGATCACGGTGGGGTGATTTTTATCGATCTGCGCGACCGCGAGGGTGTCGTACAGGTTGTGTTCGACCCGGACAGCCAGGACGATTTCGCCCTAGCCGATAAAGTGCGTGGCGAATACGTATTACAGGTGCACGGCCGCGTCCGTGCGCGGGCGAGCGAAACCGTGAACCCCAATATGGCCACTGGTCAAATTGAAGTCTATGGCCTCGGGTTGAAAATCCTAAACACGGCGGAAACCCCGCCGTTTCCCCTGGATGCCCATGCGAACGTCGGCGAGGAAGTGCGCCTGAAATACCGCTACCTCGATTTGCGCCGCCACGACATGCAACGCAATTTGCGCTTCCGCTCCCAAGTGACCACGTTCATCCGCAATTTTATGGCGGACAACGGTTTTATCGACGTGGAAACCCCGATCCTCACCCGCGCCACCCCGGAGGGCGCGCGTGATTATTTGGTACCGTCTCGTACCCATGAAGGACATTTTTTTGCGCTCCCCCAGTCGCCGCAACTATTCAAGCAGCTGCTGATGGTGGCGGGTTTTGACCGCTATTATCAGATTGCCAAATGCTTTCGCGATGAGGATCTGCGCGCGGACCGGCAACCGGAATTCACCCAGATCGATATCGAAACCTCCTTCCTCGACGAGAAGGGGATCATGGCTGTGACCGAGGCCATGATCCGCCAGCTGTTCAAAGCGATGATGGACGTAGATTTGGGCGATTTCCCGACCATGCCCTTCAGCGAGGCCATGGAAAAATACGGTTCGGACAAACCTGACCTGCGGATCCCTTTGCAACTGGTTGAAGTAAAAGACCTGATGCAGGAGGTCGAATTTAAAGTATTTTCCGCTCCCGCCAAAGATCCTAAAGGGCGGGTCACCGCGCTCAAAGTGCCCGGCGGGGGCGAGACCCTCAGCCGCAAGCAGATCGATGACTACACCAAGTTCGTCGGTATCTATGGCGCCAAGGGTCTGGCCTATATCAAGGTGAATGATTGTTCGGATTTGGAAGAAGGACTGCAATCGCCCATCGTTAAATTCCTGCCGATGGAAGTGCGCCGCAAGCTGCTTGATCGGTTGGATGCGCAAAACGGCGATCTGATTTTCTTCGGCGCGGACAGCGCCAAGGTGGTGTCGGAGGCCCTCGGCGCCCTGCGCTGCAAATTGGGTGCGGATTTAAATCTCTACACCCGGCAGTGGGCGCCCTTGTGGGTGGTGGATTTCCCGATGTTCGAAGAGGTAGAAGGCGGTGGCCTCGCGGCTCTGCACCACCCTTTTACCTCCCCTTCGTGCTCGCCGGAGGAGCTGGAGGCAAACCCCGCGGCGGCGCTGTCGCGCGCTTATGACATGGTGTTGAACGGCACTGAGCTCGGTGGCGGATCCGTCCGGATTCACAATCAGGCCATGCAGCAGACCGTGTTCAAGATTCTCGGCATAGGTCCGGAACAGCAGCGGGAGAAATTCGGTTTTTTGCTGGATGCATTGAAATTTGGTGCTCCACCGCACGGCGGTCTAGCCTTCGGTCTCGACCGTTTGATCATGCTGATGACGAATTCCACCTCGATTCGCGACGTTATTGCATTCCCCAAAACCCAGACCGCCGCCTGTGTTATGACAGATGCGCCCGGGACTGTGGAATTCACTCAACTGCGCGACCTGCATATTCGGCTGCACGTCAAGGAAGAAAAAAAGCCGGCGGTGTAACGCGCTGGAGTGCGCTGGAGTGCGTCGAAAGTTCGGCGCGGTATAGATTACCTTTAGTTGCTCACAGGCCGGCTGCGGTTTTCCGCACCGGCCGCTCGTCACAGCGCATGCCGCGCCAGCGCCTGCTTATAATGCTCGGCCACCTCGGGGCTAAAGCAGCAGAAAATAACCTCCTCCATTCTATTTTCGTTTTCTCGCAAGGTATTGCACACCGTATCCACTGCAATGCCCGCGGCCTGATCGAGAGGATAGCCGTAAACGCCGCAGCTGATGGCGGAAAAGGCAATGCTCTGGAGATGATGGGCGAAGGCCAGGGCCAGACTTTGACGGTAGCAGGAGGCGAGCAGGCCGGCTTCATCCGCTCCACCGCCGCGCCAGACCGGGCCGACCGCGTGAATCACGTGGCGGCACGGCAGCCGATAAGCCCCTGTCATTTTCGCTTGGCCGGTCGGACAGCCCTGCAGCGCGCGGCATTCCGCTAATAATTCCGGGCCCGCCGCCCGGTGGATCGCCCCGTCTACGCCACCGCCGCCCAGCAGGCTGCTGTTGGCGGCATTGACTATGGCGTCCACCTGCAGTTGCGTGATGTCCGCTTGGATAACTCGGATTTGGGTCATGGCTGACTCCTATTCGACGGCTTTCATTCAACAGTTATATCGATTTTGTCCAAATTGCCCGCGTCGTCGATGACCAGTATCTGCTGCTGCCCGGAATCCATTAGGCGAAGACGCTGCACCGGTGGCGAGCTGTGCAAAAATGCCCCGTTGAGGTACCAATGATAACCGCCCTCACCACCGGAGGCCGTTAGGGCTATTTCCGGTTGGGCACCAGCGTCGCCCGCTCTCCGATAGATCGTGTTCTCAGCCAGCTGTTCAATCCGCACAGGATTGTTCCCCTTCAGGGGGCAACCCGGGGCCAAGCCGGGCAACTGGCGCGCGCGGCGCCAGTTGCTGGGCAACCAGGGTTCCACTGCGGACGGCCAGAGAGCCGCCGTTTTGGTTTCGTACCGGTCGCCCAGGCACCCGGGATGGAGACGCTTTTGGCTGCGACTGTCGACGAAATAGGGCAGCGGATTGGGCGTGAGCGCCGCCTGGGGATCCGGCCAACTGGGAGGCACGGTTCCCGCAATGGTCCAGGCCTGCCATCGCTGGTGGCAGTGCGCCGAATCCTGCCGATCTTCGGCCACCCCAAGGGGCCAGCAGATCGTCTGCTCTTCCACTCCTGCGGGCCGGGTTATACGGCCTGTTCGGCCAAGGTGTTCCGCAATTGCGAAAAGCAGCGGCCCGGCGCTCTCGCGGCCCGTGTTGCCCGGCAGCGCGGCGCTATCCGGTCGGCCGATCCACACACCTATGGTGTGGCGGTCCTCCACGCCTATGGCCCAGGCGTCCCGCATGCCGTAGCTGGTGCCGGTTTTCCAGGCGAGAGCCGGCCGATCGACCATGGCGGATACCCGGCGCAGGCCATTGGGCCGATCGACACCCGTCAAGATGTCGTAAACGATCCAGGCCGCGGGCGCCGACAGCAAAAATGTCTGTTCGCCGGTCGCCTCTCCGCGGTAAAAGCGCAGCGGGCGAGTTTTGCCCGCGTTGGCGAGAGCGCCATAGCTGGTCACCAGCTGCTCGAGATTCGCACCGGCACCGCCGAGGATAACGGCGAGGCTCGCCTTGCCGTCGGGAATCGCCAGTTGCAGCCCGGCGTTGCGCAGTCGGTCGACAAAATTCTCCGGCCCGTAACGCGCCAGCAAATCCACGGCCGGAACATTCAATGAACGCTGGAGGGCAGCCGTGGCGGTGACGGGGCCCGTGAAGGCGCCGCTGAAATTGCTCGGTTGGTATTCCTTCCAGCGCAGAGGTGCGTCGACGAGCAGGGAGTGGGAATGGATCAATCCGGCGTCCATCGCCAGGCCATACAGGAACGGTTTCAGCGTGGAACCCGGGGAGCGCACGGCGCGCACCATGTCCAAGTGGCCGAAGCGCGATCGGTTGGCGAACTCCGCGGCCCCGAGGTACGCCCGCACCTCCGCGGTGGCATTGTCCATAATCAGCACTGCGGCCGATGTTCGGTCGGGCTGGGTGGCGATGAAATGTTTCAGGTAGTCCTCGAGGGCACCTTGCAGATCGCCATCGATGGTACTGCGCACGACCCGTTCCGCGCGTCCGGCAACCAGCCTTTCTGCCAAGAGCGCCGCACGGCTTTCGAGCCGGTTGTTGATTGCATAAACCGGCTCTAATTTCGCCTGGGCGACCTCCGTCGGAGACCAGCGACCAAAATACGCCATGCGGTCGAGCACCTTGTCGCGCGCAGCGCGCGCTAAGTCGGGCCGCAAGTCGGGACGATAGCGCGTCGGCGACTGGGGTAGTACCGCCAGCAGCGCCGCTTCAGCATGAGTGAGGTCCTGGGCGGCTTTATTCAAGTAAGTGAAACTCGCCGCCTGCACCCCTTCTATAGTGCCGCCGAAGGGCGCGATGTTGCAGTACAGAGTCAGGATCTGCCGCTTGTCGAGATGCCACTCCAACTGCAGTGTGCGGAAAATCTGCTGCAGTTTGCCAGCAAAGCTCCGGCGGTGGGGATGGAGCAGTCGCGCCACTTGCATGCTGATCGTGGAGCCGCCAGAGACGGTGCGGCCATGGCGGAAATTGGTCAGCGCGGCGCGCAGCAACGCCACCGGATCCACCCCGGGGTGATCCCAAAAACGGCGGTCTTCGTAGGTCAGGAGGGCATCGAGGTAGAGCGGCGAAAGCTGCGCCAGACTCACCTCGTAGCGCCAGACCCCCTGCGGGTCGGGAAAGGCCCGCAGCGGGCGGCCGTCCCGGTCCACCACCACTTGGGCGAACAGTCGCGCGTCCTGCGGCAACCGGAGGGGAAAGAGGCGATCCAGCAGCAGTAATCCAACGCCGGAGGCCAGCAGCACGGCGATCCAACGCCAGTACCGCCTGAAGCGAAACCGCCGTTGAAACATCTCAAGGTTCCCGCACTTCGATCTGGCGCTGGGTATAGCCGACACCGCGAATTTCCGGTCGATACATATCTTCCGCCAAGGGCGGCGGCACCTGGTAAACCCCGGGCGTCACCGCGCGCACCATGAAAAACAAATGCGCCCTGTTGCCGGGTGCGAGGTCGACGGCGGCGACGAAACGGTCATCGCGGTATTCGCGATATTTGAGCGGCGTATGTTCCTGGAGCTCCTTCAGGGGGCGGCCGTCGATCTTAAATTGCTCGAGATCTACGGCGTGTTCCAGGTTTTGATTTTCCAGCTCGAAGCCCGCCGGCAACAGATTGATAAGGAGGGCATCCGGCACCGGCTCGCTGGCCGTCACGGCCAGCTCCACCAGCAGTAGGTCGCCCACCTTCACGTGCGTTGGCGTCACCAGCTTGCCCTCAGGTGTATACCAGTTGCGGGCCACCGACAGCCCGCGCTCCTGCGGCGCGGGTGGCTCCTGCCCGTAGGCGTTAAGTAGCACGTCGGTGTAGAGCGGCTGGTTGTGGCGGGATGTGAAGCGGAACTGCGCCGCCAGGTCCGCCGCGTCCAGCTGTTTACGCCNNTTACGCCAGCCGCTCGCCGCGTCGATCGGCTGAGGAGCACCTGTGCCCACCTGCCATTCGGCCCGCCAGGGTTGGTTCAAATTCTGTTCGAGGGCTATGCCGCTGAGGAAGAGTGCGGTGCGCTCCTGGGTGCTGAACCATTCCCGCGGGCGCAGCGCGTCGCGCAGCTTCAGGCTCAGCTTGAGAGCCTCGTCCGGCAGTTGGCGCTGGCTCAGCAGCAAGTGAATCATCATACCCAGGTCGCGGATCTCACTGCCGTAGTCGCCGAGGTATCGATCGCGGGAGGGTAGGTTGCGCACCGCCTTCGCCAGCGCTTCGGCGGAGGATTTCTGGTCGCCCATCTGCAACAGTGCCAGACCGAGGTGTACCTGCGGCAGGCCGGATTTTGCCTGGCCGAAGTCGCGCTGATACAAGGTGCGCAGTGCGCCGAGCGGCGCCTTCTGGACCCGGCTCAGAACGTAGCCGGCATAGGCGCGGCTGGCGAAAGCATAGTGGGCTGGGTCTTCCGACCAGTGCTGCTCAACAAAGGGACCGCTGCTATTGAGATAGTAGCCCAGCCGCTCCAGGGCGTTTTCCAGCAGGGTTTCGGGCACCTCCAGCCCCTGCGCGCGGGCATCCAATAGGAAATCCGTCGCATAAGCGGTCAACCAATGTTCTTCGGGCGAGTTTTTATCCCACAGGCCGAAACCCCCGTTCGCCTGTTGAAATTGGGCGACCCGGTCGACACCCGCCTGCATTCGCTTGAGGCGCTCGGCGTCGGCGATGGGATTCAACTGGAAGCGCGCCTGGTTCGCCGGTGTAGCGTGTAGCAGCGGGTGGGCGCGGCTGGTGGTTTGTTCGAGACAGCCGTAGGGGTAGGCGAGCAATTCGCGCAGCTGAGCGGCGATCTGCAGATTTACCGTAGACGAGACCTCCACCGTCGCCTGGCGCGTCGAAGGGATGGTGCCCGGCAGGTCCGCGGCCGATAATTCGAGGGACTCGCCCGGCTTCAACAGCAGCTGTTTTTGCAGGGTAACCGCGGGATATGCCGGACGCACGCCCAGTTGCCACTCCCGTTCCATTCGGCCGAAGGCCGAACTCACCACCTTGGCGGTGATGCGGCCGGTGCCGGCAAAGTCGACGGCCTTCGCGGGTGCTCGCAAAGTGGTTTTTTCTTGCGGCTGGAGACTCACCCGCACTTGCTGCGCCGCCATGGTCACCGCGCCAGTCGCCTGGAAGGATATCTCCAGGTCCTGGGAAATGTCCGCCATATTCTGCAGATCCAGCACCAGGGTCCCCACATCCCCATAAGCCAGGAACCGCGGCATAGAGATTTCCGTGACCACGGGCGCGGCAACCGTCACTTCCGCTTCGGCGTTGCCGAACTGTTCCTCACCGAACGCCACCGCCATCAGGCGCAGGCGGCCGTTGAAATCGGGAACCGCCAGAGGAATCTCCGCGCGCCCTTGGGCGTCGAGTGCCACTGGCCCGCGAAATAGGGAGACGATTTGCACATCCGACTGCGGCCGTGCGCCTCCGCGTGCAAGATCCGCATCGCCGCCAAAGCGCAGTTTCGCCCGGTCAGCTCTGTGGCTTTCGATCACGTCGTTATACATATCGTGAATCTCTGCCGCGTAACGGCGGGGGCCGAAAAAGTGTACAAATGGATCCGGCGTAGCGAAGTCGCTGATATTCAGCACACCCACGTCCACCGCGGCGAGGGTGACAAAAGTTTTTGCCCCGGCTGCCGGCGGCAGTTGGAGCTTGACCGGCAGGGTAGTGGACGGTCGGATCTTTTGCGGTACCTCGAGCGTAACCGGCAGCCGGCGCGCCTCCCGGTCGAGCGGCAGATGGATCAGTCCCAGGCTGCGCTTTGGCGTGATTTGGCGAGTTTTGCCGGTCGGCTCGATCATCAACGCCGTGATGTAAAGATTGTGCGCCCGCCAGTGGTCGCTTATGGGTATCGCCACGGTTGTACCTTCGGCGGGGACGGAGATCTTTTTGCTCCAGAGGGGCGCGTCCCCTTCCACCAGCAGCAGGGCCTCGCCGGCACTGGGGGGCAGTATTTTCAACTGCACGGTTTCGCCATTTCTGTAGTGCGGTTTATCTAAGGCCAAATTGATGCGGTCTGGCCGCGGCGCGCCGCCGCCCTGCGCGTTCTGCCAATCGTGGAACCAATCGTGGCCCGCGAAAAAGCGCAGGCTGCTCAGAGTGCCGCCGACTGGGTCGCGCACCTCTAGACGGTAATTGCCCCACTCCACGGGAAATCGCACCGCACCCATTTTTCCCGCGGCCACGGCGATATTCTCGCTGGCGACGGCAAACTCTTTGTCGGTCCATTCCCAATGCCAGCCCTGCTGGTCGTTATACTCCCAGAAATACTGCCGGTCCTCGTTGATCAGGCTTACCTCGAGCGGGTCCGCCGCCAGGAGTTCGCCCTGCAGGTTGGTCTTGATAATGTCGAATGACGCCACGCTGTTCGCCGCAAGATTTTCTTGGCCGAATTGGGCGCGGATACCGATCAACTCGGCGACTGGCCAAATCAGAACCGGGTGAGATCGGGTGACCGGCCGGCCGCCCGATTCATAGAGACTGGTGGTGATTTGCACCTTGAGCGGCGACTGTGCCTGCTGCCAGGTAGGGGCAATTTCTAAGATACCTTTACCTGCTGGGTCGAGCTTGATGTCCGCCAGGTCCTGGTGGGCCGTAAACTGGTTATCCAGCACATGGCCGAATTGAAAATCCTTGTGCATTTCCAGCGGTGAACGCCAGTGGCTCACCTGATAGAAACCGCTCAAGCGGTTGCCCGCCGCCGGCGCGNNGGCGAGGGTGAGCTTCAAGCGCTCCGGCAGAAATTCTTCCACGTGAAAACCATAGGTCACCGGCTGTTGCAACGTGCCGCTGACGCTGAATTGCCAGAGGCCCGTTGGTGCATCGGGTGGTATGGTCCAGTCAAATTGATAGTAACCTGCTTCACCGGCCTGCCATTTCAATTCCTTTACCGCATTGCCATCGGGTGAATGAATGACGGCTGTGAGGACCGGGGCTTGGGTGCTGCGGCCATCGGCATCGCGCAACAGACCGGCGACCGTCAAAGTCTCGCCGGGTCGGTAGAGATCGCGCGGACCGTAGAGGAATAATTCCGCTGGAAGTTGCGGACGTGCCCCGAGATCAAACTCCGACAAGTCCAATGCCGGGCGCTGCAAATCCACCAGCGTCAATTGTTCATCGGTGCGAGCCAAGAGTAGGCGCGCGCCCTCCAGTTGGCTGCTGAAGCTGCCGATGCCCTCCCCGGTGGTGGTATTTTCCAGCAGCGTTTTGCCGGCTTCATCCAATAATTCCAGCTGAATCTTGCCAAGCGGCTTACCGGTGGCCAGGGAGCTGGTATGGACGTCGAGCTGGTTGGGGTAGCGGCGCAGATGCACGCCTATATCGGTCACCGTAAACCAGGTGAGTTGTTTTTGATCGTATTCGCCAGCGCCACGCATGACCGCGAGATACAAGCCGGCCTTTTGCAGGGCTTCTATCGCGTGGATCGGGATATCCCGCTTGGTGCGGCTGTTGTTTTCCGGCTGCAGATCAAAGCGGCCGCTATAGACCAGCTCGCCGTATTGTTTCAGATGGTTGGCATACCAGCCATAACGCCCGTAGTCGCGGGTGTTGTTGAGAAATTCGGTTAATTGTCCACGCGCGATGCGAAAAAAATCCACGTCGACAGAGGCAATGTTGACCGTGACCACCGGCAGGCCCGAATCATATCCCAGCGGTAAAACCGCACCTTTGGAATCGAAACTAACCGACGGCGGCAGCGGCCGGGTCTGGATGGTTGCGGATTTTGCCTCGGTGAGCACCGACTGGTTGCGCGCCCGCAGTCCGGGATTCACCGCAATTTGATATTGCGTCTGCGGCTCGAGGTTCATAAACCAGACGTGTTTCTGGTCGGCAGCCAGGGTCCAGGCGCCTTCGACTTTTCCCTGATTCGGCCGTTGGATGCTGAAATAGGGTTGCAGGTCCTGGCCGGGGTCCGCTTCGGTGCTGAGGGTCACGGCTATGCCGTTTTTTCCGTCGCGATTGCGTTCGGCTATGTCCAGCACCCCCATGGGCAGATTGTTCGGCGCGGTCGGTGCGCCTCGCGCCTGTGACTCGGCCCCGGTGGGCGGCGGCGTGACGGGGGATTCAGGTGTGTTATCACAGGCAATCAGGCCGATGAGCAAAACCCAGCTCAAAAGTAAGGATCGGGCAGCCATGCAATGTCCTCGAGAATGATTCTGACGGTGAAAGGATAAACAAGAATTCGGGCGGCGAACGGAAAAAATAGTGGCGAATTATGGCAGTCGTCTGGAACTTGGGCGGGGGGTGCGAAGGAGGCCCGGTGAACGGGCCCCCGGGAGGGGCATCAAAAGCGCACTGCTGCACCTATTGTCCAGATATCCACCTCGTCGATGGTGATATAACTGGCTGCTACGGCAAAGTTCTCAGCAAAAAACTTCTCCGTGCGGAGTCCGTAACCGGTGTCTTCTTGATCAACCACTAAGGCGCCGATACTGAACGTGCGATCGAAGTAATAATCGGCAGCTGCAGTGATGGTGTCATCCTCACTGATCTCATCATCGGCTNNCCCTCGGCATACCCAAGCTCGAAGTTGACCGCAGTTTCGCCGGCCAATTTCGCCACGTACTTGGCTTCCAGGTTCAGTTCGTAGTCGACCTCATCGGACCATCTTGTCGTCACGCGCAAACCGTCGATGGGCGTCACGCCGGCGATGACTCCCCAATCATTGAAGCTTCCGCTGCCAAAGCCGTCAGCGGAGAACTCGTAGTAATCGTAGAAGGGCGCTAAGTAGAGCATG
>DJFO01000022.1:1710-12313 GCA_002432555.1 Marinagarivorans sp. UBA5870 | reverse complement strand
AGCGCGATTGAAGACTGATTTTCTAATAGACTTCTAATAGCGCGTCGAGAATCCCGGCAGACAGCCGGGCATTCCCCTTCCCAAGAAATTCAGCATTCCGACCCAACCAGGGTCTGGCAATGCTGCGCATTTCGTCACGGGAAGACTATCAATCCGCACTCCAAAAATCGTCTGATGCAATCCGGGTCGCCCGGGTGCTCTGCCTATTCTTCATGGCTTACGTCCATGTCCACCTATTCGACTCTCCGCTCGCGGACACCGCCGGGCACAAAGCCATCACCGGGCTGATCCGGGATCTGCTCGGGCGCGCGAGCGTCCCCCTGCTCTCCGTGATTTCCGGCTTTTTGATGGTCGGCTATTTCGCCCGCAAGCCGTTCGCCCAGGTTGTGCGGGCGCGGTTCACCGACTTCATTGCCCCAATGGTGATCTGGAATTTGGTGGCGATCGCAGTCTTTGCGCTGCTAGGTGATTGGGTTCTGGACTCAGTGAACGATGTCATCCCGCTGACGGCGCCGGGCTTCCAGCACCATTTGGCGTTCCTGCGGGACATGTTTGTGCTGGCGCTGCTGACGCCGGTAATGATTCGCCTACTGAAGGAAACGCCCTATTTCGGATTGACTGGACTGCTCGCCCTGGCGATGATCNNGATCGACACGGCGCCGATTATCCTGCGGCCACAGATCTTGGTTTTTTACAGCATCGGGCTTTTTCTGGGGCTGTATCGGCTGCCGGAGTGGAGCGGTGGCATATGGGTGCGGGCGCTGGTGGTGGTGGGGTTTGTGGCGCTGGCGGCGGGTGCGCCGTGGGGGGATTTCGTGAAGCGTCCGGTAGTCGCGCTCGCGTTCTGGTATGCTGCGGTGGCGATCAGCCGAACCCGCGCCATCGGTTTTATTACTGACCACCTTTGGCCCGCGAGCCTTATCTTTTTCCTGAGCCACTACCTGGTGGCGCGCATCCTGTGCGGGGTTTACGCAAACTTGTCTCCCCTGCACCACCCGGCCTTGTATACCCTGGCGTGGCTGGCCATGCCGCCGGCCTGCTACCTGGCGGCAATGGCATACGGGGCAGTCCGCCGCCAGCTGATACCGGTCGCGGCGCGGCTCCGCTGTCTAAAACTACATTAACCGCATCCACATATTGACCACTGAGGACGGGCTGCCGGTCGTGTCGGCATGCTTGATGCGCGGCCGGTTCTCGCCGTATGGCCATTCGATGGTGAGAGTCATCGCCGCTTCCATGTCGGTGTGATAGATCGTGTGGGCCGGCTCGGCGAACGCGTTGTTTTTGCTGAGGCAGCCGTGCTGGAACGCGTGCCCCAGGCCGCTTGGCAGCGTCAGCCGGACCATGTATTCGACCATGCCGGCGTAGTAGGTCGCACCGCCGTAGGTGATGCTGTGCCAGGTGTCGTAGGCAAGGGTGAAGGTCTGGGTGATGGATTTCCCCGCGTCCCCATAAACGAAACCGGCGTCGCGATCCATTCGAATATCAACGTCAGGGTTTGACGAACCGGTAAGTGTGGTCACCGGGACGCGGATGGACGGGTAAAAGGAATTGGCCGCGATCTTATCCGGGTTGGGCGTGGCGGCGCCGGCCGGGTTCTGAATGCCCGCGTTGAATCCGGTAAAACTGTTGGCGCCCATGAAACGAATCGCGCGCGACCCGGATGCGCCGGACGTGGGCCGGAAATACAGATACCCGCCGTCCGCGTCCTCGACGTGGATGCCCCAGCAATAAGACGCCGTGGTGTCGCCGCCGAGGTAAAACAGGTCAGATTCAACGGTGTTCGCAATCGTCCTGTTGCCCGCGATGTTGCAGATCGTGCTGTCGTACATGTTGGCGCCGGGGTGAATATAAAACCAATAGTCACACCCGATGCCCTCGTTGCCGAATGGCTCCTTGATCACCGTGCGGGCGAATGAATCCTGTTGGCCAGGGTCCACTTTGAACTCAAAGAACCGGCGGAAATTGATTGCCTTCGGCCGCTCCCACGTGACGTTTTCCTGCCAGGTAGAGCTGTTGTGCATATAGATCGCGGTCACGAAGCCGGTAACCGAAGTCTGCCGGAAAATGCACGTGTTGACCGTGTTGGTCTCGATGCCATACGTGGTGTCGGGATAGCCGTTGGTGATCACTAGGTCCGGGCCAAGAATCGTCTTTTGCGGCACCGCCCCGGTGGTGCCCGACTGCCAGACCCGCATCGCGGCGTCGCCGGTACCTTCAAACTTCAGCAGCGCGCGGCTCATGTCGATGTAGCCACCGTAATCGCTCAGCCGCAGCTGAATTTTCGTGTCGTAACCAATCGTCCCCTCCATCTTGTACTGCCAGTAAGGATTGGCGAAGTAGTAATCGAAAAA
This sequence comes from Marinagarivorans sp. UBA5870, assembly GCA_002432555.1. The sequence goes on along the minus strand of DJFO01000022.1, from coordinate 9,959 downwards.
CGCCTGGATTGCCGCGGTGTTGTCGGTGTAGCTGCTGGTGCTCACCCAATCCGGAATAACACCGAAGGCGTATGCATTGTGCATTCCGGCTTCCGGCAGCAGTACCGCAACGTAGGTGGTCCCGCCAAGCAGATAGTGATCGCCATAGCCGTCGGGCACCCAGGAGGGGTTGCCAATATCCAGCCGGTGATCCGCGCGGGTTTTGATTTCGTAGGCCGCACCGCCGACTTTGGACGATGTGTTGTTCCAGGTCGTGCAGATGACCGCACCGGTGTCCGCGATCTCTGCGACCTGCGCCGCACTGATGCGCACCCCGTTTACAAGCAGCGGCCCGGCCGCCGACTTCAAATCCGAAATCGTCTTGCAGCCAGCCGTGAACTGCACGCCGCCGCTGATAATGGTGCTGATGTTGTCTACGGTCCACACAGACCCGGAATCGGCATCCTGCAGCACGAACTTGTACGCGACGCCATCCTGAAGCCAGATAATGCGAACCGTGCCGCTGACTTCCGGGTACCCGCCCGCGTTGAGCTGCACGCTGGTCGCGAAGGTCGTACCGGTCGAATCAAAGAACATCGGCGCCGGGGCGGACGTGCCGGCATAGTAGGATCGCAGAGTGCCGCCGCTGTGCAGTTCGTTTGTTTCTGGATTGATGAACTGCGCGGGAAACGGCGTAGAAGGTGAATACGTCGGCATGTGCTAGACTCACGAATTACAGGCATAAAAAAACCCCGCCGGGGCGAGGTTCAGTTGAAGAAATCGAATTTTGTTTTTTTCTTTTGCAAAGCAAAGGCTTATGCGCTTTTTGCGCTACCTGTGATGCTTCCTAGCTGGTATTTCATAGAGAAATTCAGCGCGGTCCCAGGCATGATTTTTTCCCTGCTAGGCGGCATGATCGTTTTGCATTTCATGATTACTGAGGATTCGAAGGAAGCGCATGAAGGGCAAATCCACCTGATAATGCGGCGCCGTCACTTCGAGAAACTTAGCGAGAAACAAGATCCCTGAGCTGCTGAATAAGCTCGAGCTTTTCTTTGCTCGGCGGATTGAAGACGATGCGGTCTTTGACTTCGTTGTATGCGGCTTTGGCAACCTGGCCTTTAGCGCCGAGATGCGTGGCGATGCCGGCACCCGCCTTCTCCATCGTCCCCTGCAGTGACCCGGGCGCAAAACTTCCTAGCACGCGCTCGAGTTCGCTATTCAGCATTACCTGGGTCATTAGGTCGTCATCGAACTGACCGCCAAACTCGCGTGCAACCGCTTCCAGCTGGCCCATGTTTTCGATGAGCTCGTTGGACTTGGCGTAATTCGAGATTGTTTTCCGGAGTTCCTGGCCCACGAAGTTTTCAACCCTGGACGACTCCGGATCGAACTTGCGTCCCATTGATTCAGCGAAAGGCTGAACAGCCTTGGCAGCCTTTGCGAAGTCGTCATTAGCGGATGCGTAGTTCTTGGACATGGAACGCAATTTGTCATTGATGCCGGCCCGCAGAGTCTTAAGCGCCTGCTCGGCCTCCCGGTCGATCGGCTTGGTTACCGGAGAGTCATAGTTGATCTGATTGGTAATGGCCTGCTTCAGCCGGTGCAAATCCGCTGCATCGTCATAGCTGGTTTTGACGATCTCGAAAACATTGCGCACCGGAGTAGTGTTGCTGCCGCGGATTAACGATTCCTTGAAGTTGAGGCGCTTGCCGTCCGCCCGGATGCCGAGCCGTCCGAGCGAATCCATGAACTCATCCACTGCCTCAGATATGTCGACCGGCTTACCTTTCAGGTCGCGCTCGACCGCCTCCCCTATGCGCTGACTCGCTGCGCGCTGGGCCTTGGCAACGACATCGAATCGTTTCATCGAATTTTTGCCGATCACCATATTTGGCCTGGCGGTTTCGCTGCCTTTAGCGCCTCGCAGGTAATTCTCGGCGAGGTCCAGCATTTCGGCGGCCGCCTGCTTATCGCCCTTGGTCAGATTGCTGGCCCGGGTGACAACCCGGTCATTAAGCCCCTTTTTGATCAGCTCGCGCTGCAGCTTGTCCGCGACGACCTTGCCGGACTCATCCAGGCGCCAGCCGGCACCATCGACAGTCCCCTCTTGCAACGCTTTGCGGATGCTCGCCTTTTTGGCGCCTTCCGGGAAAAGCGTTTTCGGTGCGGGCGTCGCTACAGGAACAGCGGAGCCGGACTGCTGGCCCACTTTCGCCGCGTCGTCGACCCCGCCGGCCGCTGCCATCAACTGCTCTTCCAGGTATTCATTCACGACCGGGGATTTGCTGGACAAGCCTTTCCAGGCCGCTTTGATCCCTTTGCCGACAGTACTCAGAACCACAGGAGCAGCCGCGGCCATGCCAATGTCCAATGGATTTATTTCACCGCCGATGGCAGCCTGCCCACCCTCAATAGCCGCCTGAGTGGCCGCTCCACCGGCGATCATTGCCGGGATTTTCGTTGCCCGTCCGGCCGGAGTAAACGCGGCCGCATTGGTGACGAATTTGGTAAGGTCCTGCGCGCTGATTCCTGGACGGTTGATCGCGTAAGCTTTGCCGGAAGGCATTTGCGCAACGAAATTGCCCTCGGGGTCCTGCAGGATTTTGGCTCCGACCTGTTTTGTCAGAATGTCGCCCACCTCTTTATCATCGAAGGTGAAGGACGCTCCGGCGGAAGCCTTTAGTCCGCGCATGGAGAGTTCATTAAGTTCCGGCGCCGCGCCAACCTCCTCCAGATCGCGTGCGAATGGAATCCCCATCTGTGCCGACTGATCCCGCAGTCCTTGAATGCGCTGCTGCTCCAGTGCCTTTTCACGCACCGCCGGATTGTAGCCGCGGCCGCCGCCAGCCGGCGGGATAGCCGGTGCGCCGCCGGGTTGTGCCGGCGNNAACGGATTGGCCGCGGTCGGTGCCGCCGTGTCGAACTGGTCGAAGGGGTTCGCCATCAAAAACCCTCCGGCAAATAGCCGAATTTCTCTTTGAATTGCGGCGCGAGCTGCGGGTTTTTCCTCAAGTGCTCAATGGCGGGCGCGGGCGCCTCCACCTGGGGGGCGGGCGGAGCGCTGGACGGCGCTCTAGGTGCCGCGGGAGGTGCTTCACCTCCAATAATGCTGCCGGCTTTGGCGCGGTAGTTTTTCGCCTTTTTGTCCTGCCACTCGACGAATGTGCCGATAAGACGGATTTTCGCTTCTGGTGAAACAGACGGATTCGTCAGCTGATCGCTAAGCGTCTGCGCCCGCGCCTGCATTTCTTTGTCCGACTGCGCGCCAGGCGGGAAAGGCATTCCCTGTAAGAAGATCGCGCCGTATTGCTCCAGGATTGCCTGGGCATCGGCACCCTGCGTATTGCCAACCAGCTTGCTTAGCGCTGCCTGGACTCCTTTGGATACAGAACTTCCGGGCGCATCACTAAAGGCCTGCTGCAGCTCTGGGATGGAGTCCATCAAGAATTCGCGGTTGACTTCCCAGGCGTTGGCTAAATTTTCATAACCCGCTGCGTTCTTGCCGCTGTCAGTCCCGTATTTTTCCGACGTTTTGATTGTCTGTTGCGAACTCGCAACCTGATCGGTCAACCCAGGCGTGGTGGCAGCGGTAATTGCGGCGGAGCCAGTCGCGCGCGGTCGCAACCCTAGTTCCACGGCGGCCGCCTGCTGTTCAACAGTTAAGTTCGGCTTTAATTGCCCGCCCGCATCCATAGCAGGACGCAATATCTCCAGATGTCGGTCGAACTCTTTCTGCGAGAGGGAAATGCCGGAGTTTTTCAGCCGCGCCTGGAACATCTGCGGCGCATACCGCTGCTCATACATCACGTCGAGAATGGTTTGCGCCTGGTCGTCGTATTGCTGAGGCATCTGCGAAACGTCGATCCCGCTTTTTTTTGCTAGCCAAAGGCCGGCTTGATAGATCTCGGCTTTTTTCGCAGGGTCTTGGGTGTTTTTGATCTGATGCCCAATGTTGGCACCAAACTCGAGCCCGCGCGTCTGCTGGTCCTGCGCAAAGGCATCTTGCGTCATGGTGTTGCGCTGCTGCATACNNATCCGCTGCCCCTCGAGCGCGGCCATTCCGCCGAGCTGTTCGATTGGAGACGGGCCGGCGTTGCGTGATGCCTGCGTGGCGATAAGCTGCTCAATGCCCATTAGGCCATCCCCTGGTTATAGTTCAAATAGCTCGGCGGCGGAGTGCTTGCGCCTCCACCCAGATAGCCGCCGGCCTTCAGTAGCTGGTACTGCCCATAATTGTTGGCCACGTTTGAAATCGCGGACCCGGTGTTGAGGTATCCCGATGCGCGCGCGTCACCCGCGTTTTGCATCGCTGCCCCAATGCCCTGCCCCGTCGCCAGGCCAAGAGATCCCATCTGCGCCGTCGAGGTCTGGCCGATGCCAGCGAGTGCCGCCAGTGAGTTTTTGTAATTGCTCAGCTGTTGTGACGCCAAGCCCTGACCGAAGCGAGTGAGCGCCTTCAATGCAGCACCGCTACCGGTGAGCCCCTGCCGCGAAAGACCCTGTTCGGTCGCGCGCATGCCCTCGTCGTAGGCGAATTTGTAATCGGGCGAGTTGTAGAACGCACTGTAATCGGGGGCGGCAGCCGGAATGTAATCGCCCTCAATCGGCGCCGGATCATTTGCCGCCGGTGCGGGCGCCTGCGGTTGCGCAGCCAAGGCGCTCCGCGCTGCCCTGGACGCTTCGAGCGCTGCCAGCTTTGCCGGGGTATTCAGTGCACCACCGTACCGGCCGCCCCCGACCTTGGGCCGGTTCGTCATGCTCTGCTGAACGACGTCGGCTAAATTAACAGCCGGGGCGGCAGGCGCTGGCGCCTCTTCACGGTACTGCGGCAGCCCATACAGCGCGGCAAGCTGGTTGAGCGCGCTGGCACCGACCTGGCGATACGGCGCGGTGTCAGCCCGGCTCGTGTCGTACATGTAGCGCTGCGTGTCCGCAGACATTTTTGCGCCGTCTTTCGCGGCGTCCGCTGCCTTGTTGCCGGAATAGGCGGACGCTGCCGCACTGACGGCCATTGCGCCGACGATTGCTGCAGGAGGCATGCTAAACCCTCTCGTAAAGGAAATTGCCGTTGTGAACGCCGATTCGGACGAAGCCGGCGCGCTCAATGAAGTCAATGCTGGATTGGTTGTCGGGCTGAACCTGAGTGATCAGGTGGCCGTAATGGTTTTTGCGGTCGACGAAGATCTTTCGCCAGAGCCGGGGCGTGAACCAGTTTTTGCGGAAGTCGGGTTTTATGCTGACGTGGATCTCGGGGCCCAACAGGAAAAACGCACCTGCGATTTGCCCGCGGCGCTCGATTGGCAGAACTTCCCATTCCGCGAACGCGCGGCGTGCCCGGTCCAGATCAAAACCTTCCATTTCGGCGAGCATCTGAAGACAGTGCTCGCGCGCATCCGTACTCAATAGGTCTCCAGGATTCCAATCGCGAGATTCAGGCGGCTCGCGTCCGCTGCCAGAGCATGAATGCTGACTCCGGCGCCGAGCTCGCGGCCGACAATTTCCGATAGCGTCACATTGGTTTTAGACGCGACCGATTTTGCGGAAATGTACTCGTTGGTCACCGCAACAGAGCCGCCGGACTGGACGATATTGACCGTGACGGTCGTCGCGGTGGAATCCTCGTTATTGCAGGCCGCATAGGTTATGGTGGCGCTCTTTGCCGCGGTCGGCCTGGTGTAAACGGGGGTTGCGGACGCCGGCACTTGCTCCAGCACCGCGTCAACTTTTCGGATTGTCATTGCATGGCCTCAAGGTCATCTAATCGTTGGAGAATGGCGCGGAGATCCGGGGCGCGGGGCTGTGCAGCCTCCAGGTCCGCTAATTTCTGCTCGATAGCGGTGAGTCTCGCGCTGAGCACAGCGATAGCCGTCTGCGACTGAATCGCGTGCACCGCCGTTTCCAGGTCAATTACCGCCGAGCGCACTGCGGCAAAGCCCGTCGCCTCGGTGGCAATCTGATCGATTTCGTCGAGCCTGGTGGTGCCCGTCGCCGATCCAATTGCCCGGACCAGATCCCCAATAACGCCCATGCCGTATTTCGTCAGGCGCCCCTCGCGGTCGATGAAGGACTGACGGCTGTTTGGGTTGATGCTGGTCACGAGAGAATCGCGTAAGCGTCTAGGCAGGAAAACGGAACGGGGTCGGTCACGTAAAACTCGATGGTGCGCGCGCGGGATGCGCCGCAGTGGCGCTTTATGGCTTTCGCCGTGTAATCGCCGGCAGCACCAAGCGGCAGGACTTTTTCATTTCCGAAGGTCAGCCCGTTATCGTTTGAAAATCGGACGACAACAACCGGGTCGGTGCCCTGGCCGATCGTTACCGGCGTGGTGCCGAATTCGAAAATAAATTTCAGCTCCTTCCACTTGAGCAGGCGATCCTCCATGGAGAATACGGACGATCTGCGCACTCTTTTTAGCGGTTTGAAATTGTCCTGGTAATAATTCCGTGACATTTCGTAGACCCGCCCATCAATCCCGCCGATCAGGTGCTTGCCGTAGCACTCCATATAGCAGACGGCGTGGTGGGTCTCGTAGTCCCAGTGCTTTTTTCGGTGCCATAACCCGGTGGCCACGTCGAAGACCAGGGTTACATGCTCGGGAATCGTCAGCTGGTAAAATTTATGCCCGTGGTCGGTGTAGCAGAAGGCAAACGCCTCGCGCAGGGCCTCGTGGCCGCCGTCCCAGTAGATCTTGGAAATAATGCTTTCAATCCCATCGTCGCTGACGCGGATCGGGGTGTAGCCGTTGAGCCGGTAAACGATCAGATCGTCCCCAAGGAAAAAAACGGTGTTGTCGTCTTTCACCAAGCTGAACCGGGCATACAGCCCGCGCTCGAAAATGCCCGGGGCGTTCTGCGCAAAGGGGAAATCTACATCCGCCGTGTACAGCCAGGGCTCGGTCGTCTTGGCTCCGAATAAAAGGATTTCCCCGTGGTCCTCGATAACCGCGATCACGTCGTCTGGCGATTTGTTTGCCTGGGCGAAGTCGAGCGCGTCGAATGAATCCACGTCGTTGACGCGGGAAATGAAAAATCGCTGGTCACTGTCTGAAAAAACAGCGTGCCCGTTGGACAAATCCACGGTCGTGGCGGCCCACGGCATAGTCACGGTGCTGAGCACGCCGGTCTGGACATTGTAGAAGCAGCCGGTCGCGGTGCCGTTTACGATAATGACGGTCGTGCGGTCGGCGGCCATCGACACGCGGCCGGCGCCCGGCACACTGCCCACTTCGGTGTAAGTGCCATCGGCGGCGACCGAATAGAGCGAATTATCAATCACCCAGTACCCAACGCCCGCGCACTCTTTGCAGCCGCGCATCGTGCCCGAGGTGAGTCCGAATGCCAATGTCCCAGGCGAGCCGACTAAAACAATCTCGTTGCGGCCGCGGGGCGACTTCATCACGAAGCAATTTATGGACTCCTGGTTGTTCACTGCGACCGACAGTACCTTGTCCTGCCCGCCGATAAGGTCGACTCGCATCAGTAGCAGACCTCCGGCTGGATAAAGACAGATCCGTCCTCGCGGTCTGCGTCCTCGGCATCCTGGAGAAATTGCTGCGCGAGCATCGTAATGCGGGCCGCGTCTTCCCCTGTGACCCCGTAATGCAGGAGCAGGCGCATGGCCAGGCCATAGACAATCGCGTCCAGCCATTCAGGCGGGAAAAACGGGTCGTTCGTGGTTAGGTCGAAATCATCGATGTGCTGGCGGGCGCTGAAGCGAATGTGATATTCGTCGGACGGCGACGGCCAGACATAGAGTTGTCCTGAGTCCAGCTGCGGATCGTAATAAACAAACACCGGCTCACCCAGGCCGAGCTTGCCGACCTGGTTCATATAATCAGACCGGGATACGAGCCGGAGAGGCGTTTCTTGCGAATCAACCACCTTGCGCGGGTTTTTGATTTCCAGCGGGCGAGGAATATCGAGCGCGCCGCCGGGGCCGATCGCATAAGCCGCCGCCCCGGTCGTTAGGCTGAGCGTCGTTTCCATCCAGCACCACGCCTTGAGCCCCTTCACGCCCCACGCTTTGACCATCCGGTTGAGCGCGCGCAGGGCAATTTTTTCCTGTGCGGCTGTCGGCTGCTCATCGTCTTCGAGCCCGCCGCAAAGAATCAGCGCGTCAACGATGATCTGCTTCGCGTTCTGGCTGTAATCGGTCGAATCGGAATAGGCCATTTACAGATCCTCGGGGGTCACGTCCCCGTATTCCAGAAATACATCACGCGGCGGGCGAGTCTCGCGCACAACGCGCTCGGGTCGCGGCTGGTGCGG
>DJFO01000022.1:0-1679 GCA_002432555.1 Marinagarivorans sp. UBA5870 | reverse complement strand
CCACTGCTTTACGCACTCGCTGCGGTAGCACTTCTCGCCGCTGAGGTCGCAGATAACGAGATAATCACCCGGTCGAAAGGCCATATCAGGGGTCGTTCTGGACCACATCCACTTTCACGGATGTACCGGAGTTGAGGGTGATGCGCAGGCAGGTGCAGGGGCCGACGGNNCCTCCACGTCGGTCCAGTCGGTGACACTCGCCGCGCCGTTGGCGATGGATTCGTGCGTATAGGCAACATCATAATTGCCTGCCCCGCTCGGGGTCGCAGTCACGCCAATGGCGCCGCCATGATGATCCACCGGAACGTATTTCGGGCTGTTAGACGAGGTGATGGTATGCGATTTAGGCCTCATGATTGCACCGCCTGGGCTTTGCGGCCTTTCTTGGTGGGCTTCGCGGGCGCTTGGACGGCCACTCCCTTGAATGCGTCGTTGAGAACATTGCCTGCGGCCGCTTCGAACGCATCGCCGGGCTGATCGCCAGCCGGCGGCTCCGCAGATTGTTTCGGCGTATCGCCCGCGGGCAACGCATACGGCGCGCCCTGGGCAATTTCGTCGCGGCGAGTAATGGCGGCATCGAGTGTGTCCTTCTCGTCCACGCACACGCCATTCACCAGCACGGCAAAGGTATTAATCACTCTCGATACGGTGTATTTCATATCAGCGCTCCTTCACGACAAGGATGTAGTCGAGACTCATCGTTTTGGCCGCGGCCTCGCCGTTCTGCAGACCAAAGGAAATGGTCAGATCCTCGTCATTGGGCAGGTTGGTAACCGCTGAAGTGCCAATCTTCACATCATCGACGAAATATTGCATTTCATCCACGCCGTTGTAGTGGAAGCCGACCGACAGATAGGTGTCGTTCGACACAGTGGAAATGGCGGTGGCGCTGGTGCTGGTGCTGTCCTTCGTAATGTGGAAATCCAGGTTTGCGTCGCCGTCGTCCTTCATGAAGTAAACGCCGTCGGTCACAGCCAGGGGCGAGGTGTCGGTGATCTGAAGGCCAATCACGAAATCCGACTGAGTGGCATCGCTGACTTTGAAGCGCGCCTTAAACCACATTTTTTTCCCGGCGGCAAAGCGGAATGACTCGCCCAGCTTCTGGAAAAAGTCATTGTCGTTGTCGGCGTTGTCATTGGTGATCAGCAGAATTCCGCCGTCGCCATCGGTCAGCGCTTCCGTCGCGGAGCCAGCGCCGGCCTCGGTGGTGGTGATCGTCCAGTCGGCCGAATTGAAACGGTGGAAGTCGTCGAAAAAGGTGTTGTATTTAGTCGGATCAGGCTGGCCCATCATGCCGAGAGTCGATTCTTTGGCAATATTGGTCACGCCCGTCGGAAATCGGGTAGTTGACATAGAAACTCCTACGTTTTTGCAAAAAAACGCCCCAGTTAAGGGGCGTAGGAAGTGGCGCTGCGGGTATTAAGCGCCGGGGGAACCGAAAATGCCGCGGGGATCAGTCCAGCCGTAGGACTCGCGGAAACTGCATTTCGCTTTCAGGTTGCCGCTGTCGAAGTCGCCATCCCACACCGGGGCGGCGACCTTCTTCCGCACGTAGCGCTTCATGCCGTCCATCGCGTTGGTCTTGATAAACCAAGCGTCGGCGTCGGTCAGATAGTGGTTTACGGCGATCGACAGCTTTCCGCTCAGGGTGTTTTTATCGTTATTCCCCGTGCCGGACT
>DJFO01000340.1:8377-8820 GCA_002432555.1 Marinagarivorans sp. UBA5870 | reverse complement strand
GAGCCGTGCCGGGCGAATGGATTCTGGTAACCGGGGAAGGTTTCGCTACTGACATTCAGAAGAATCTCGTCACGTTCAATGGTCTGGGGGCGCCGATTGTGTTCGTCACCTCCACGACCATCGCCGTCAGCGTACCGGCGAACGCCACCTCTGGTCCGGTCAAAGTGATTGTCAACGGTCGTGAGAGCAACAGCATCGATTTTATCGTTGAGGATAAAAACATCACGGAAGATGCCGCCATGTCGACTGCTTTGTTGCCGGGCCAGGTGGCCCGCGGCAGTCTGGCGGTGGACAGTGAGCAGGATCGGTACAGTTTTCTCGCCGCGAAAGGCGCGGTAGTGACTCTCAGGGCGGACGCCCTGGCGGGTGCGGATCTGTTACTGGCACTGGAAGGCCCCAGCGGCGTCATGCTGATGTCCGACGATGACGGCAACGGCGGGTCG
>DJFO01000340.1:6378-8265 GCA_002432555.1 Marinagarivorans sp. UBA5870 | reverse complement strand
AAGCCGCTCGCTGGCGCCGCCGTGACATTCACCGCAACGGACGTGGATATAGCAGCGCCTTCGCAAGGCTATTCGCTGCAAAACGCGGGCACCACCGTCATTACCACCAACAGCAACGGTATTGCCACCGTGCAAGCCACCACCCCGGGGGCGAGCGGTGTCTACGACATCACCGTAACCGTGCCCGGTATGCTGCCCGTCACCCTGCAGGTGTCCGCAACGCCCACCGCCGTGGCGCGCGCGGTCATCTCAAAACAAGTGGAAGACTGCGGCGGTACGGGCTGTGAGGTCAATCAAAAGTTGCCCGGTCCCTATGCGATTCTATATCTGGATGCAAACGACCAACCCGTCGAAAACGTACTCACGGGCTGGAAGGTGGTGTCCGGTGGTGGGACGCTCGGCGATTTTACCCCCGCGGGCAACGAACGGCAGGTGACCGGGAGCGACGGCCGCGTGGAGGTCTTCCACACGCTCGGCAAAAAGGTGTTTGCCGATCTGAATGGTCGGCCGACCAAAGTACCGTTGATGCAAGCGGTGGCTGCCACGGTTGCCGGCCAGGATGTACCCGTGTTGTTTTCTGCCATCAGCAAAGCCGGGCCAGCCGCGAAAATGGAAGGGCTGAACACCAATTTCAGCCGCTTGACCTTTGGGACCCGCGGCCTGAGCGCCATGCNNGCGCGTAACCGACCAGTTCGACAATCCGGTTAAAGGCGCCGTCATCGACGCGAGTGGCAGCGATCTCGAAGTCACGCCGGGTCAACTCGATAGCGTTCTTCTGCCGGATTACACGACAAACGATGACGGTCTTTGGGTGGGCGCCGTGAGTGCGGCCAACACCATTCCAACTTTTGATGAATTTGGCAACTCCGGAACACCGGGCCTCGCTTCGCAGTATCAGGTGTCCGTATCCCATGCGACGGCAGGATCCTTATCCTATCTCGTGGACGTGGATATGGGGCCTGAAATCATTACTCGTTGGGGGCAGTCCGCCTCGGCCGTGATCACGAAAGAACTGGAAAGGCCGGTCTCGAAAATGGTGCTGCGCTATCAGCGAGTGGACACCGCCGAAAATCCTGGGGATGGCACCGACGATGACAATGGCGATTGGACCGATGAAAGTTTCATAAATCTGCGACAGGTGCCTATTGAGGGTGTCGCCATTCAATTTTCCGGCTCTAGGGTCGATGGTTTCAGCGAGATCGACGCCGGGTTGACGCCAACCAAAATCAATGGTCAGGATGAAATTACCCTGATGACAAACGCTGATGGCATTGCGGAAGCGACCATTACGCTCGGCGATGTGAGTGGTGCAATTTCCATTCTCGGCAAAATATCCACGCCGATTGTGGCGCAGCTCAAAACGGATAGGGGGGCGGCCTTGGGCGCACCGGTTGAATATCCGTTAGAAAATTATCATAGCGAAACCACGGGTATCCGGGCGATTCCGGTGGAGGTGGAAACGATCGTCGATGCCAACCTTGCTAGTGGGATCGATTGGCGCTCGCTTGTCGTGTCCCTAAACGAAACCACCTCCCTGTTTGACGGCAGTTCGACGGCACAGACGCTGAATAAATTTCCAAATTTTATTCAGATATTCCTTGATGGTGCNNGTGCCGAGCAGCTGGTGTGGCCGACGGCGGAGCTGTTGGAGAGCGGCGGATTTCAGCAACTCAAGCTGGTCTACAAACCTTCCGGCCCGCAATTGTTGGATGGCAGCAATACTCTGACCATTCGAGCCAATGCGGAAGATTTCGACGGCAATATTACACTTCTCGATCAGGAAGATTCCTTCACATTCAGTGATAATCCAGCTGAAACGCTGTGGGCCATGGACTGGGAACTGAAATCTGGTTTGGAAGGTGATTCCAATGTAGTAGTGGTCAGTGC
>DJFO01000340.1:0-6371 GCA_002432555.1 Marinagarivorans sp. UBA5870 | reverse complement strand
CCTTACGGCGTATTTGCCTTTCGAGATCGACACTACTACGCCGAAAAGTACCCAAGTCACTTGGACAGTCACAGGGGCCGGTGCCACTCTCGCACAAACCACGACCGAATCGGCGTTTGGCGTTTTTCATAACACATTGACAACATCCAGCACCGCAGGCGCTATCCATAAGGTCACCGCCAAGATTACCGGCTCGGAGGATCCGGCGATTACGGTTGGCGCCGGCCGCGAATTTGGCCCCTTCACCGTGGTGGCAGGCGCTCCCGCTTCCATCGAGTTAGCTTCGGCCAACAGCTCCGTTTTGAATTCCGGTGTGGACGAGGTGCTCGTGACGGGAACATTGCTGGATGCTGTCGGCAATCCGGTGAGCGAGGGCACCCCGGTGACTTGGGATGTCGGCTATAGCGGTAGTTTGGTAAACGTACAGAGTGCGGTTGATGCCGGCGGTAGAGTGACGGCGAAATACCGCTCTGGGCTTGAAACCTTGCCCACCTCGGTTGCACTCGTCGCAGGATCTTTATCAGACACGGTGACCATCGCTAAAGAAGTGCTGGATTTTGAGGTCACTTTGTCCGATTCAAGTTTTGATCCCGGCGAGGAAGGCAGTGTTACTGTACAGCTTTCTAAAATACCCGCTGAACCGGTTGACGTATTTTTCAATAATACCCACGGGGAAATTGTCGGATCAGCGTCCATTTCGGGTGCCGCAGCTTCAGCCAGCTTCAGCGTGGAAAACCTCAGCGCATCGGAAGGCGCCATCACGGTCAATGTTGCCGGAGTGGTGAAGGAAGCTGGTTACGTGGTCGGCCGCGATCCCGCGCGGGACAGCATTACCTTCGACTACGCTGCCATAGCCGCTGGCGCGCAAGAAATTTACCAGGTGGAAACCTTGAGCGGTTTTGTGGATGAGACGGTAGTGCGGACCACCGGCGCCACTGTTTACGGTACGCCAGGGGAAACAGTCACCCTGAGTGCCGGCGGTTTCTACTCTCAGAACTACGAACCGGTGGCGATCTTCTCCATGTCCGGGATCGACACCCATGCCGATGGGAAATCCGTCGTCTTCGATTCCATCCGTGGGCTGGAGGCCGTGATTTCCGGTAGCGTTACATGGGATGAAACCGATTCTTATATCCTGCCCGGCAGCAGCATACGAGTCGACGGTGGCAAACTCGTAGTGCTGGACGATGACAGTCTGGATTTCAATACCGACTATTTTGCCAATGTTCGCTTCAAGGTGACCAGCCTGCAGGATGGCACGGTCCTGCTGAAAAAAGGGAGTGGTGACTCCAACGGCTACACGTTGTCGGTGGTAGAACAAAGCGGTGAATTCAAACTGGCAGCGAGGGTGTCCACCGATCAAGGTAGCTTTACCGCCACGACCACCCAGGCCCTGGAAGAAAACACCTGGTACATAGGGGGGCTGCAGCTTAAAAACGGTGTGTTGACGGTGGGGCTTGATGATCAACGTGACTCTGTTGCCGCCCCTGGCATACCCAATAATATAGGATTCGCCTCCGTTCTCGTGATCGGCGAAGGACTGCAAGGTTATGTCGACGATGTCAACATCGGCCAAATCGACGAATCCCGTGGAACGTTGGCATTAGTTGACGGCGAAACGGAAAAGCAAATTACATTCGATAGCGAAGGTAAAGCGAGCGTCATGATTTCTGGCGGAACCGCCGACCTAAGCAACCTCGGGTCCCGAGTCGGCTTTTCCATTATCCGTGAAGGTGCCAGCGCTGTACGAGAAGAACAGGAATTGTGGTACACCAATATCGCCAGTCGATTTACTTTGCTCGGCAGCGTCATTCAGAACGCCAGCGCCGAAGAGCGAAGCAGGAAGACTCACCGCATGGATGGCGGCGTTGCCGTGGTGGATGGGCAAGCAATGGCAGAAGCGATTGATATGCTGAAAAAGGCGGGTAAGCCCGCTCTCGAAGCAGTGAAAACCGCCACACAATTCCTGTTCGAAATGACGANNACTTGGCAACTGTCCAAGGCCGTTTTTCTGTGGACCAACGGGAGATTCGATGAGGTCGATAAAATCGAATTGGCCTTCGCCGGAGTCGGTCTAACCCTTACTGTGGTGACCGTGGCGGTCACGGTCGGCTCGGGGGGCGTCGCGTCCGGCTCCATCGCCGCGATGGTGTCCCTGAAGGGGGCATTGGGTGTGCTCAAAAACACCTTGAAAGAGGTCTTTCAGAGAGAGCCGCAAGAGATACTGCAGATTGGGGGTACTGTCGCTCGCTGGTCATTTGACTTAGTCAAAAATGTCCTCAGCGGTTCAGCAGGCAGAGAAGACGCGATTCGCCAACTGAACGATTTTAAAGATGTATTCATTGACCTGATTCAAAACGGCACTGCCGCAACTTGGAATCTTTTAAAGAGCATTGGCAAAAGTACGGAAGGTATCAAGCTCTTTATCGAAGTCCGAAAAATAAGACGCACTCCCTGTATCGGCGCGGCGGCAATTTCAAGCCGGGCAGATTTATTCTTTGCCAGACTGTCACTGTTTTCAGTGCTGGGGATGAGCACTGCCTATGCAGATACTCCTTACTGCTGGCCGACAACTTTCCAGAAGGTCGATGAGGTAGTAGACAGCCTCGCTCTGACACCAGGCGAAACGAAAAACCTTCTTTCGATTGTGGTGAAGTTGAGTCAGTCAACCAAGGGAAATCTAAATGCCATAAATATCCAGCCTGTTACGGTCGAGCACTTAGGTTTTATGGTGAAAAATGGCCAGGGCGCTAAAATTGAGAAGTTCATTGAAAATATTTCAGATCCTGCGTTGTCGCTAAAAATGAAGGAGTTTACCTTACTTAACATGGGAAACCCCGAAAATGTAATCCAAGGGATGGGTAGGACGCCTTTCGATGAGCTAATTAGCGCAATGAGTTTTTTGCCTTTGGAGCCTGCCAGCTCATACGAAAAAGCTTTTAAACAACTAACTATCGAAAACGCCTCAAACATAAGAGGGATCTATGGAGAGGCTGCGACTTTTAGGCGCCTTCACGGAGAGGAGGTTTCTGCTGGATCAGGGCTGTTTGTGGATGTGGAGACGCTTCGCATCGGAACAGCTGTAAACTTTTCAAAGCCTGGCCAGCAAGGGGTTGATATTGAGGCATTTTTGGAACCGGAGGAGCTAGTCAGTGTATCTCTAAGAACAGAGACAACCGGTGGAAGACCTCTCTTTGCGGAAGTAAAAAACTACACAAGTAGATATCCAACGTCCTCATTGCGAAAGCAAACGAAGAAGCACTTTTCCACGAGCATCATGGGCGCTGTTGATGAGTTGACGGGCGAGTGGAAATTTGGAAAGAAACCTCATTTACATTATGAATGGATGGGGGAGGGCTTCGTGAATCCTTCAACAGGGCAGATTCGTAAATCACTTGTTGAGGAAAGAATTCGAGCGGTGCTTCAAACATGCGCCGAAATGGTCGCAGGACCAAGATTTCGCGGTGTTACACCAGCTTTCGATTGTGGAAATGACATAACTTTTAATGTTGTAGATGTCTTGACTGTTCCGTTAACAGCGAAGGCAGCTGCGGAGGTGGCGCANNTATTACGGGACGGTGAGGTCTGGGGCGATTGTTACCTAGACGGCAAAAATTTGTATTTTTTGACATGTAACGACAGTTTGGGTGCTGGATACCTCTTAAAGATGGTAGATCTCGATGAGTTCGACGGAAATGAAGCCGCGGTTCCGCCGATTTATGAGGACAAACGCGCAACAGCTTTAGTGTTGGCTGAAAGTAATGGCGCATTAATTTTGCGTGCTGGACTAAATACCGTCGTAGAAAAGTCTACAGGAAAGCTCATTCTTTCAGAGTTCACGCAAAAAGTTTCCTCCGATTGGCGTGACTCGTTTAGCAGCTTCATTCAAGGAAGAATCTACTATCGTCAGATCGACAAGAAATCTCCAGATTTGGGGGTGGATATATATGATGTCGAAGCCGAGGCTTTTCTGGGACACTTGAATGTCGATATACGGTTTCCTCAGCACATCGGTGATTCTTTACTAATCGGGAATCGCGTGAATGGTAACTATGCGGTTTTTTCCACTGTTGAGAATAAATACATTTTAGAAATAGATTTCGAAGAGTATTTTGGAGAAAGAGCGGCGTATCCCCCTTTTTATTCTTGGAGTCAAGATCGGTTGGTGATCGCATACAATAGTAAGATGCTTTTTATCGACCTCAAAAATATGGTTATCGATGCTTTGTACGATCTAGCGGATTTTAGCCTTGTTCGAGATATTTTGGAAAAATACAAGACGAATCCGTCTCGGATCAGGATCGCTGGGGTCGACTTGATTGGAGATATGGTGGTTGTACATGGTAGCCAGGTATGCCCGTTTGTTCTGCAAGCAGGGCTACGGGGCAAAAAATTGGAGGTGTCATGGATTTACACCCAGTGGCACGAAGTTGTAGCCAAATATAAGGGGGGTGGGCTGATCTTTGGCATTGAGGCAAGCCAGCCCATAGCATGGGATGCCTTTACTGGCGAAAAAGTCTGGGAGGCGAGTGCGACTACGATAGCAAATAAGGTCCAAATAGGAGATGCATGGGTAGTTTATTCGCATCTTTCTGGAAATGTTCAGTGCTTTCACGCAGCAAGTCCTTATGTATCACCCCATGGGTCGGCATGAAGGGTAATTCTTTGGGCGGACTTCATCAGTTGCAAAAGGTTAGGCTATGAATGATTCGGCTGGCACACGTAGTTTGCCTGCGGAGTTGAATCCTGGCTTGCAACGGAACTCGCTCGCCGAAGAAGTTGTTATTGGTGAGCCCGGTTCTGCTTTTAGTTCTTTGGTTGGCAAGAAATTCTATACCGTTTCGCAAATAATTTTTATTACTCTATTCGGCACGTTGTTCGCCGGGATATACGGACTAGCGGCGAACTATAGACAGATTGATGACCGAAGGAGCCTCCGACTCACCTGGCTGGTGGCATCGGTAGTAACTCCTACTTATCTGAGTGCCTATGCTCTATTGCCTCGAACCTCTTTCGACCTTTTATTTCCGCTCTTGCCTGGCGTCCTGACGGGAATTGTTGCCGCTTTTTTACAGAACCGCTTTGTACGTACAGCGCTGCAGCTAGGAGCGGTTCGAAGGAGCATTTTAGATCAGGTGATGTTGGCGGGAGTTTCACTCTCTTGTGTGTGTTTTTTGTCGATCTTGATCGCTTTTATCGCAAATTTGTGAATCGACAGCCTCGGTAACGTTTAATCCTCCAATTGTGCACGGCTCTACCGTGTGAAATGGAGATTCGGGATATCTCAATTAAAGAATACCTATATGGACTCTGAATGTTTCACGTTATTTCTCCGCATAAAGTGCACTTTGATATTGCCTATGGTAGCAGTGGCAGCTAGCTTGCCGCTTAATCTTAATGCGCTAAGTTACAGTGAAATACGAGTCACGGACGTTACCGCCAGGTCCTTCACGGTGGTCTGGCCCTCGGAAGCGCCCGCGGTGCCTGGGTTGCAGGTGTACCAGGATGTAATGGCTACCCAGCCAGCGGTGGATATTCAAATCGAGCCGGGGTTTATTGAATCCGAAAGCAGGTCAGTGCAAGTGGCTGCGGAAGACAACGGCGTGATGCGGGTAAGGGTATCCGGCCTGCGGGCAAATACCGCCTATTTTTATCGCCTGGTAACCACCCCCAAAGTCGGTGGTCCTGTCGAGATGTTCCCTGCTGATGGCGCGCTGCCTTCTGTGCAGACTCAAGCGCATAGCCTGCCATACAGCAACGAAAGTTTCGCAGTGGAGGTGCTCGGCAGCGACGGCACCACCGCGGCACTCGGTAGCGTGGTGATTCTGCATGTGGAGGGGAGCGATACTCCCATCTCCCATACGGTGGGGAGCGGTTATTCCGCGGCGGTCGCCGCGGTCAACCTGACCAATCTCTATGATGCCTCCACCCGTTCACGCCGGCATCTTGTGGGCGGAGAGTCCGTGGCCGTGCAAGTGATCGGCGGCCTACGAGGTACGAAATGGATGCAGGATGTACTGTCCGCGAACGCCGGTAGAGGAGCCTTCGAGTTTTCCGGCATCAGCCCCGTCAGCTTGTCCCTGACACCGGATAGTGACGGCGATGGCATCAAGGACGTCNNAACGGCGGCGACGCGTCTATGGATGCGGACGGCGACGGCTTAACCAATCTGCAGGAATTCCAGCAGGGCACAAATGCCAATGCGGCGGACAGTGATGGCGATGGTCTGAGTGATGGTCAGGAAATCGTGCAGGGCACCCTGCCAACGCAGGCGGATTCTGATCGCGATGGTATTGTGGATGACGAAGAGCTCAATGGCCCGATTCCAACCAACCCGTTGAATGCCGACAGTGATAACGACGGCGTCAAGT
>DJFO01000309.1 GCA_002432555.1 Marinagarivorans sp. UBA5870 | reverse complement strand
GCCGAAACGCTTCTTCGGCGCCGCACGGAATATCGAAGAGGGCGGCAGCTTGTCCATTGTGGCGACCGCGCTGATCGATACGGGATCCAAAATGGACGAGGTGATTTACGAAGAATTCAAAGGCNNGGATCGCAAGATTGCCGAAAAACGCGTTTATCCCGCAATCAATATCCGCCGCTCGGGAACCCGCCGCGAAGATTTGCTGATGGGTGAAGCGGAACTGGCGCGGGTCTGGATTCTGCGCAAGCTGCTCAACGATATGGAAGACGTTGCCGCAACCGAATTCCTGGTCGACAAATTGAAAGTCTTCAAGAGCAACGACGAGTTTTTCCTGTCGATGAGAGGCAAGTAGTTCACCGGCGCGGCCGCTGCTCCTGGCGGCCGCAAAATCCTCTGTGCAGTACCTCTTTTCCGCCCGTCACAACCCATGAAAGACCTGCGCGAATTTATTCAACTCCTCGAGCGACGCGGGCAGCTTAAACGCATCACCCGGCCTGTATCCCCTCACTTAGAAATGACCGAGATCTGCGACCGCACTTTGCGCGCGGGCGGTCCGGCTCTGCTGTTCGAACAGCCGCAGGGGTATCAAATTCCCGTCCTGGCCAACCTCTTTGGCACACCCGAGAGAGTTGCCCTTGGCATGGGGCAGGAGTCGGTCGCGGCGCTCAAGGAAGTCGGAGAGCTTCTGGCTTTTTTAAAGGAACCCGAGCCGCCCAAAGGCCTGCGCGACGCCTGGGAGAAACTGCCGCTCTTCAAACAAGTTCTGCATATGTCTCCCAAACTGGTCGGCACCCCCGCCTGCCAGGAAGTGGTGTATCGCGGCAGCGACGTGGATTTATCCATGCTGCCTGTGCAAACCTGTTGGCCCGGCGACGTAGCGCCTTTGATCACCTGGCCCTTGGTCATTACTCGCGGCCCGCACAAGGAGCGGCAGAACCTCGGCATTTATAGAATGCAGGTGCTGGGGAAAAATAAATTGATTATGCGCTGGCTGAGCCACCGCGGTGGTGCACTGGATTTTCGCGAATGGCAACAGGCGCACCCCGGGCAGAACTTCCCGGTTTCAGTCGCCCTTGGTGCCGACCCCGCCACCATACTAGGGGCGGTGACGCCGGTGCCGGATACATTGAGCGAATATGCCTTCGCCGGTCTGCTGCGCGGCGCGAAGGTGGAAGTCGCCCGCAGTCTCGAAAGCAATCTCCAGGTACCGGCACAAGCGGAATTTATTCTGGAAGGGTTTATCGCCCCGGGGGAGCTGGCGGCGGAGGGGCCATACGGCGATCACACCGGGTATTACAACGAGGTGGAAAATTTCCCGGTATTTACCGTCACAGCGCTCACCCACAGGCGCGCACCGATTTACCACAGCACTTATACCGGCCGTCCGCCTGACGAACCTGCCGTACTCGGCGTTGCCTTGAACGAAGTTTTCGTTCCGATATTGAAGAAACAATTTCCGGAAATCGTCGATTTTTATCTCCCGCCGGAGGGTTGCTCCTACCGCATGGCAGTGGTCACCATGAAAAAACAGTACCCAGGTCACGCCAAAAGGGTGATGTTCGGCGTGTGGTCTTTTTTGCGGCAGTTCATGTATACCAAATTCGTGATAGTCACGGATGACGATATAAACGCGCGCGACTGGCGGGACGTGATATGGGCGATTACCACGCGCATGGATNNCTATCTGGATTTTGCCTCGCCCGTCGCGGGCCTCGGCTCCAAAATGGGGTTAGATGCCACCCACAAATGGCCGGGGGAAACCCAGCGGGAGTGGGGACGCCCAATCGAAATGAGCGCGGAAGTCAAAAATAAAATAGACGCACTCTGGGACGAATTGGGAATTTTCAATTAATGCTCGGGGCGGAACCGCACCGCGGGGTTCCGCCAAATAAGCGCTAAAAGCTGTACTGCATATCAAAGTAGAATTTACCGCGATCGGGCAAGTCTCGCATATGCTCTTGGAAGGTCGGACCGAGATCGCGCAGGTAAGAAACGGCATAGGCGTAACTCAAATTCGCGCGCAAGCCGCGCAAGTTTATTCGCACTCCAGCACCTATATCGGACATCCGCGTCCAAGAGCCCGGTTGCTCGGGCAGTTGGATGGCACCCGGCGTGCTTGCCAGCACTCCGCCATCTCGGGTATCGCCGTAACCGCCATCCCAAAACACCAACGGCTGCAGCAGCTGGNNGCCACTCGGGACCTTGGAAAATCCATTCAGCGGACAGGAACGCGGCGGAGTCCGCGTTGTGCTGACCTAAATCGAACGCGCGCATCCGGCTCGGCCCGGCCAGGGCAAACTGACTAGTGCTCGGCAGTGAGGTGTCGGCGTATTGCGCGGCAAACCGCAGCTGCAACCGAGTGTCCGCCTGCCACGCAGGAATTCGCAGGTATTTAAGAAAAAAATAATCCAAACCGAAACTCAGCGGGTGCTGTTCCTGAAACACACCGCGTCCGCGATCAAAATCTCCGTAGGTCAAACTCGCGCTGCCCTGGTGCAGGGCCCGCCAGTTGTCCTGAAGTAAATCGAAATGAAACACGGCATCCAGGTTGCGGACGTTTTCGTCGAGTTCATCTTCGGCCAACGACAGCCGACCCGTGGTCTCTTCGATATCAGAGGTGATCTTCGACAGGCGGAGCTCCGCCGTGTAATTTTTAGCCCGACTGCGCAGCAGCTGATAATTCAGGGCCGCGTCGATCACCACCGATTTGCCCGTCAAGGTAATGCCCGAGAGCGAATCGGACACAAAATCGTTCGTTGAGCCGCCGAGAGTGACCTTTGCCCGGGGACTCACCAGGGGAAAGCTGTAGTGTAACGAGCCATAAAGAGAATTCGCCGGCTCAAAGGTGCTGAGCACCCCAAGATGCAGTTGGTCGCCATATCCGCCGGGATTGTGCCAATAACCATCCATGTAGAGCCGGTATTCGCCGGTGCTGGGCGAACCGTGATTGTCGACGCGCAGATTGCCGGCGAAACGGTCTTCTCGCAGCACATTAATATTGAGCCGCGTGTCGCCAACCTGCGCGCCCGGCGAGAAATAGGCCTGGGCGGACACGCCGGGCAAATCGTTGATCAAGAGCAGCCGCTCCTCGACGGCCTGGGCCTCCACTGCTTTTCCCAGCAGGGGCGCCGCGAGGGCCGCGAGTTTTTCCGCTCGATAATTTTGGTTGTTGAGCACGCCCACCTCACCCAGGTTGCCTAGCAGCAGAGTCAAGGTGACAACGCCGTCTTGCACTCGCTGTTCCGGAATATAAGCTTTTGCCAGGATAAAACCGCGGGCGCGATAGTAGCGGGTGAGCGTATCGGCCACGGTCTGGATCATGCCGACGGTTACGCCGCGGCGGCGGCGCTCTTCGACAATCTGAAACACCGGATCCGCTGGCGCGATCGCCTCCGGATCGGCGACCAGGTCGGCTTCTTCGGTCGCCGCGGCGTCGAAGCGAATCGCTTCAATTTGCTTCGTTAGTGCCGCCCGGGTAATGCCGAGAGCCGGATATTCCGCCGCCCCCTGGACGCGAATTTTCGTCACGGGAAGATTCGGTCCCGCTTGCGAATCCGGCGTCGGTTCCGCCTGATCGGGAGAGTCCAATACCGATTTACGCTCGAGCGCGGGATCCTGCTGAGTTTCCGGCATTTCCAGCAGACCGGCTGTCGCCGGAAGACTGAGGCTGGCGAGAGCGGTGACGCACGACCAGCAGAGGAAAGCGAAAGATTTCATAATGCCAAGTATCCTTTTGCAGCTGTCGCAAATTCGCCCAGCCGCCATTGTTTCACCCGCAGCGATTTTACGTGAATTCGGGCCGGAGAAATCAACCGCGTTGTTAAGGCTGAGAGCGCCATTAATTTATGGGTTAAATTTTGGCAGAGCGGCGAGAGCGGCGGGCTACCGCTTGGGGATCAGGGTAATGTCGGCCGGATCGCCGTGCCGAGGATCGATGGCGGAACCGGTACGCGGACCGTCCCGCGAGCCGTTCCACTCCCGGTCGATGCGCTCCAGCAGGCTGCGCCGCCGGGCGAGATATTCGCCGCGGTCGATGCGATGCGCCAGATAATCCTGCACCATCTGTCGCAACAGGCCGGAATAATGAACTTCTGACATAAGACTCCTTAGTGCAATTACGCCAGTCTAAAAAGGGTCAAGAATACCGGGCGAGCGGCGAAGAGCGATGTTTCCTCCGCGGCGTGCCCTCGGCATTTCGCCAGGTATCAATTAAATCTACCCGGTTCGCCTTTGATCACCACCACGGAAACATTGTCCGGCGCACCGCGCGCCAGCGACATTTGCACCAGGTCCTCGGCGATCTGCTGGGCGTCGCGCCCAGCGAGGGCCCGGGTGATATCGCGCTCGTCGACCGTGTTGTAGAGACCGTCGCTGCACAACATAAAGGTGTCGCCGATCTGGGTGCTGAATACGTTGATGTCAACAAAGCCTTCTTCATCGGCACCCAGGGCGCGGGTGATCACGTTGGCCCGCGGGTGGCTCGCGGCGGCTTGCGGGTCGAGGGCGCCCATCTCGATCAGCTCCTGCACGTGACTGTGGTCGCGCGATAACTGCGTCAACTGCTGGTTGCGCAGCCGATATAGACGCGAGTCGCCGGCCCACAGACAAACACCCGCCCGGTCGCGGATTAGCAGCGCCACCAGGGTGCTGCCAATGGTCGCCTTATCGAACATCACATCCGCGTAGTCGAGGATGCGCTGGTTCACCTCGAGCAGGCAAGCCTCCACGCCGTCGACGAAATCCGGCAGGCGGTCCGCCGACTCCGCTTGTTGAAGGGCTTCAACAATCATGCGACTGGCCACGTCGCCCATGTGGTGACCGCCCATGCCATCGGCGACTGCCCATAAACCAATTTCGGCGCGCATGATCACCGCATCTTCATTGACCTGCCGCACCGCGCCCACGTCGGTCCGCGCACCACAGCGCCAATCGATGGGACGGCGAAAAGTATTGTCGCTCATAGCGGTTTCTATCAGCTCCCGCTCGCGGCCAGCGGCCGCACCGGCACAGACCATTCCCAATGTTCCCAAAGTCCGTCGAGCAGGGCGGCACCGCCCGCTGCGGGCGGCATGCCCGGGGTGACGAAAAGGCAGGGCTCAACCCGGTCAGAGCCACTGGTGCTCCAAACGCTGTAGCTGTTAAAAGTGCTGGCGACAAAAGCATCGAGCAGGTGGGGCAGGGCGGCGCCCGGATCCGGCTGCGCCAGGTCGAGATCGACCACCACGCCCGCGTCGGGATTGGCTCGGCCCTGCAGCAGGTAACCGTCCGCAGCACCGAGGCTGAGCCGGCCGAGCTCTTCCACCAGCCGGTCAACCGGCAACTGGCCATCCAGCGCACGCAACGCCAGCGCTTCGACCGCCTCAAACCAGGCGCGCTGGTGGACGATAAACCCCGCGAGGCTCGCACCCTCAGGCAGCTTGCGCAGCACCGAAAACGGAAAATAGCGTCCGACACGGTCGACGCTCGGCAATACGACCCCCGCCCAGGCATTGCTGTCCAGGGCCCCGGCCGAGAGGCAAAACCGCCAGATCGGGCTGGTGAGGTAGATCTCCAACCAGGATTCCCCCAACCGCTCTTGGGTACTGCCGATAAAGGTCTGCAGCCAGCTGTCCCATTCGTTGATGAACTTGGTCGGCAGGTTGCGGTGCAGGAAATCGCCGTGGGCCGGCAACTTACCGAACAGGCCGGTGCTTTGGGTGCTGGAGTTCATGCGTCTCCCTCCTGAATCAAGCCGCTGTGTCCATGGGCCGGGCACCCCGGGTCGGGGTGCCTCATGGCGTTATGGAGTCCGGCGCGCGGAACGCATTGAGCACATCCCGCCGCAGGGGGTTGTCGACACTTTTGGTTTTGACTTCATAGGTGATCTTGTGGGCGTCCCGCTGATTGCCGCGTTCGTCGCCGGCGGAGAAGGTCACGAGATAGGTGTTGGACTGACTGGTCTTCTCCACGTAGGAGGCATCGAGTAGCCGAAACCACGCCCAGCCGCCCTGGAATGCGCGATCGTACTGACTGCCTTGCAGGTCTTCGAACACCATGCGCACTTGCATATTGTCCTGGTTGGCCTGCCACCGCACGGTCTTCCACAATTTGGGACCGTGATTGTAGGTCAGGCGCTCTTCACCGACGTCCAGCGTAAAGCGGGCGTCCCGCTCGTCCATAGCGCGCGGCCGCAATTCCATGGTGACGGAGATACTGTCGGGGCTTTCGCGGTAAAAAATGTTTTTGATCGCGCGGGCATTATTGACCTGCCGCAGCACCTCTTCGGAAAACCCGAGCGTGTAATTGTCCACTACCCGGTTGCGGAGGCCCCCATTGCTTGTGACAAAAGGCGCCATGAATTCCGTATAGAAAGTATCCATAGTGCCGCCGGGTTTGAAGAACTCCGAGAAATCAAACAGAGCCATTTCGTCGTTGGAGGCGCGGTTGAGGGGGTAGCGTCCCTGCAGCGACTGACTGTAGGGGCGGTACACCTGGTTGCGCCACTCGGTGTCCACATATACCCGCGCTGCGTCGAGCATGATTTTCCAGCTCTGATCTGCGAGGCTATCCAGCCACTGGCGCACCGGCTCCGGCAGAGATTGGGAGTAAGCGCGCAGATCGGTGATCGCGTTGCCCGCGCCTGCGTCGAACCGCCCGCGCGCCAGCGTGAAAGCCTGCTGCCCCGGTTCCGGACTTATGGCGAGATCGGTCATGAAATCCTTCAGGCCCTGGGTTTTTTGCAAAATAGTCGCCACTGGGGCGGGGCCGGTTTTGCTTTCAGCGACCAGCGCATTGAGATCGCGGAAGTGGCGATCGACTTTGGTGCCCTCGTATTGGTCGATGACGGCGGCGGTCGCCGCCTGCACCAGCTTGCCGCCTTTTTTGTTCTTCGCCGCCAAGTCTTCAATTTCCTCTTTGGGCGGTTGCAGCTGCGTGTTGAGCTGACCGACCTGCAGGATGGAGGCCAGCGGCGAATAGACCGGATCCACCATGGTCGCCAGCACCTCTTCCGCGTGGTTGAGGTTGCGGAATTCCGCCACGGTGAATTGTTTGAAGACCTGGTCCCACACCTGAATATATTCGGTGAGGTACAAATCCTTCACCTGTTTACTGACCTCGTCCAGGTCCTCTTGGATAAAATCGATCTTTGCGTTTTCATCATCGGTGAGCACCCAGCGCTCGTTCACTATGTCGGCCACCAAAGGAGAGCCGGCGGAGAGGTCGATACTGTCATACCCCTCCTTGGTGAACATCACGGGAATTTGCAGTGCGCGGGTGATCTCGCTGTCGATCTTAAAAGCGTTGCGCACGGTCGCGCCAAAGGCGGCGAGCAGGTCGACTGTCCGCGTGTACAGGGGATTGGTGCGTACGCGGGAATAAACACGCTGGGCGACTGGCTCGCGCAATATGAGCGCGCGCGTATCCTTCACCAGCTGGGCGTTCAACTCCGAGGGCGGCGGTATTTCGCTCAGCAATTTGCCGAGGTGGAACTCCAGCTCCTTGCGCCGCGAGCCCTCACCGCGCAGCGCGGTCTCCCAGTGGCGAACAAACCACTCACGCACCCGCTCCGTCTCCATATGGTCGGTTTTTTTGAACATCATGTAGATGCGGAAGGTGTCGTAGAGGTCGCGCCCTTCGTAACCGCGCTGGAGCTCCTCCTCCATGCTGGCGATCAGGCGCGGCAGCAGTTCTGTGC
Organism: Marinagarivorans sp. UBA5870; assembly: GCA_002432555.1. Next base: position 2,844 of record DJFO01000309.1, on the reverse strand, counting down.
GCAACTCTCGCATATAAGCTTCGTCGGCTTTGGCGTCGACGCGAACGTCATAGAGACCGAGGCCGGTAAGCCAGGGATGATCCTGCTGATCGTAGACCTGAGAGGCCTGGAACAGAGCGTTGAGGGGTGGCAGGGTCTGGCGCAGGTCGTCGTTGGCTTGCACGAGCTTATCTTCCGCCAGCTCAAACTCCTCGACGTGCGCGTTCACCTCCCCCATAAACCCGCGATGACGCACCACGCTGCCCGACCACACCAGGCCGAGGCCGACCACGGTCAGCACCATGAGCGCGTAGGCTCCACGCTGCAACCAACGGATGGTCCGCTCGTAGGCGGCGTTGGAACCGACCAGTTCCGCTTCCGGGAAAATCACCTCGCGGAAGAGTTTGCCAAGGAAAAAGCTTTTACCCTGCTGGTGCGGCAGCTGCGCCACGTCGCGGGCGAAACCGAAATTGGCCGCCACCGACGCCATCAGCCGGTCGATGGGCGTGCCGTCCTGGGTACCGGAGGTGAAATAAACTCCGCGCAAATAGGGCTGAAATTTGAAGCGGTTGAAGGCAAATGTCTGCCGGACGAACTGCTCAGCGATACCCCGCAGGTTTTCAAATTGCTGCGGAAACCCCTGAATGGCGGCGCGCCGTTTACTGTCCCGCTCCTGGTGCATGCGCGCGAGCACGCGGGAGTAGAGGTTGCGGGTGAGATTAGTCAGCTCCGTGCGCAGCAGATCGAAGTCCGGCGCGCTGTCCGCTTGGGGGGCGTCGGGCAGGGAAATACCCCAAACCTGCTCGCGCTCCTCGCGGCTGAAATCCTCGAAAAACTCGCTGAAGCCGCTCACCAGATCCGCCTTGGTGAAGACCAGGTAAACGGGAAACCGGATCTGCAGCTTGTCCATCAATTCATCGAGCCGGGTGCGGATGGTTTTGGCCTGCAGGGCGCGCTCGTCCTCGGTTTGCATCAGCAGATCCTGCAGGCTGATGGCGATCACCGCGCCGTTGATCGGCCGGCGCCGGCGATTGCGGCGCAACAGCTCCAGGAAACCCTCCCACGCGTTGCTGTCGACCACCTTATGGCTGTCCTGGGTCGTATAACGACCTGCGGTGTCGATCAGCACGGCTTCATTGGTGAACCACCAATCGCAATTGCGGGTGCCACCAACCCCCGCGAGGGAGCCGCGGCCGAGCGTATCGGCGAGAGGAAATTCCAGCCCGGAGTTGATCAGAGCGGTAGTTTTGCCGGAGCCGGGCGGCCCGACGATGATGTACCAGGGCAGTTCGTAGAGAGCCTTATTGCCGCCGGCTCCCTTAAACTTGTAACGCCGCAGGGTATCGAGCGCCTGGTTGAAACGCTCGTTGATCTGAAACATTTCTTCCGCGGACTGCTCGGAATAACCGTCCTGGCGCAGGCTGTCCTTGCTCTCCTGCAGGCCGGCGACCAATTCGTTATTGGATTTTTTGTTGCGCGCTTGGAGCCAGAGGTTGTTGAGTCCCCACAGCATCAGGGCGACCATGATGCAAACCAGACGGACGTTGACACTGGCGAGCGGGGCCGCGTTGTCGTCGCCGAATTTGATGTGCGGCCCGACAAACCAGATCAACAGGGAAATGGCGAGCAGGCCGATCACGGAGATGGTGATGGGGTTGGTGAAAAAGGCTTTGAGCTTTTGCATGGCTGCTATTTTGTCCGTCCAACGAACACGCCTTCCCGGCGCGCTCCTTTTTATGGTGTTCCGGTTTTATGGNNTGGTGGTCCGGTTTATGGTGGTCCAGGTTTTAGGCCGTTCCAGCTAAGGGTCGCCCGCGTGGCGGCAAGCTAACGCACAGGTTTGGCAATGACCGTTTCCAATTTGTGGACCACCGGGTCCGACGCCGCCCGCATCCAATAGGTGAAGCCGGCGTAACCGACAAACACCAGCGCCGCGAAAACGCTGGCGGCCACCCAAACCGGGACGTAGTGGTACAGCGTCTTGCGCACCCGGCCAAGTCCCTCCCAATGGGGCGACAGGCCCCGTTCGAAGTCGCCGCGCTGATTGCGAACGGTGCGAAAGAGCTCGTCCCGCAGCACCTCCAGTTGGTCGCGGCCGCGCTGCATCAGGCGGTATTTGCCTTCAAACCCCAGGCTGAGGCAGATGTAAAACAACTCGAGCATTTGGAGATTTTCCGCCGGCGCCTGCAACATGCGGTCGAGGATGGCGAAGCACTTTTCCCCACCGAAGGTTTCCCCGTGATAAATGCTGAGCAGCGTGTGCTGGCCCCATGCACTCTCGTCGCCCCAAGGCGTGTGCAGGACGGCTTCGTCCAGGGCACAGCAGAGCAGATAGCGCGCGGCGAGGACGATTTCGGGTTTGATGCCCAAATCCTTGGCTTTTTGTTCGAAGCTGCGGATCTCGTTCACCAGCCGCTTGTGCAANNCACGTCCGGATGGCGAGCCGTGTGGCGGGTCTTTTCAAACACCGCGATCAAGGTGCTAGCGGCGTTGACCAGCGGATTGAGACCGAGGGCGGTATTGAAGCGTACCTGTTCGAAACCCGCTCGCGCGCCGACCGGAGGGGAGGCCGAGGGTGGCGGCGGCGCAGCGCCCGCGGCCGCACCGCCGGGCCGAGTGCGGCCGATTTCGGTGGCGCCCGAGCGGCGCCCGGGGGTCGGCCGCGCGGAGCTGCGATCACCGCCGGGCGTCGGTTGTTTAAAGACGGTACGATCATTTTCATCCGTCATGGCGATACCTCCTCAAAAATTGTTGACGGCCGGGCGCGATCAGCGCCGGATGGCCCAGAACTCCATTTCCAGTCCCGGAAAATCGCCGCCCACATGCATGGCGAATCCGCCAGAACTGCTCATTTCTTTCCAGAAT
>DJFO01000378.1 GCA_002432555.1 Marinagarivorans sp. UBA5870 | reverse complement strand
TTTGCTGCCAGCAACCTGGGGTTGGGTTATCCATCGCTGGCTACCTTGGTCCTCGTGCTTTGGCCGCTGATGTTAATAGCATTGGCGTATGGTAGTTTCAGCACTGAGCGTGAGCAAGGCACCTTAAAAATGGCATTGGCCCTCGGCGTTCGCTGGCGAACTTTGTTTCAGGGTAAGGTCTTGACGTATGGACTCATTTCGCTAAGCCTGCTTGNNGTTCGGCAGCGTAGCAGTTTTCTGGCTCGGAAATTCCATGCCCGCTGAGATTTGGCAGCGGTTAGTAGGCCTCTTTGTGTTGTACAGCCTTTACTGCATTATTTGGGTTGTTGCAATTTTGTGTGTGTCGATGTTCAGCCGCTCTAATCAGCAGAGCCTTTGGACGCTGTTATGCGCATGGCTGTTGCTCATAGTACTCATTCCAAGAGTTATTCCTGTCATCGCCGAGGTGGCCTACCCTACGCCAAATCGCGCCGCTTTCGATGCAGCCCTGGCGGCGACGCTGGAGCAGCTGGGCGATTCACATAATCCCAATGATCCACATTTCGCCCAGTTTCGTGAAAATGTGCTGCGAGAATATCAGGTCGGTACGGTCGAAGAGTTGCCGATCAACTGGCGGGGCTTATTAATGGCAGAGGGCGAACGGCTGACAAGTGTTGCCTTTCAAACCCACTATAACCACTTGCATCAGCAGTTCGCGCGCCAGGACGCGTTGCGCAACCGATTAGCCTGGCTTTCCCCCTGCGCGATTGCAGCGATACTATCCTCGCGCTTAGCCGGCACAGACGCAGCGGCCGTTTATGAATTTGAAAGACAGGCCGAGGTCTTCCGCTATGACCTGATTCAAAAACTGAACCATCATCACACTCACGACATCGGCTACGAGAATGACCGACAACAAAAACTGAATCGCCAGTCCTGGCTGGATTTTTCCAGCTTCAAGTTCAAAGCCTTGCCCTTGGCCAACAGCTTTCGCGAGGGTGGAATTCTTTTTCTCGGCCTACTACCTTGGCTGGTGGTCATGATCTACCTCGGCACCCGCGATGGCGTGAAAAGGAGATTGATATGAAACAGTTCGTTTGGGAACTACACTTGCTGGCGCGCAATCGCGCGTTCTTGATCCTGATTCTGATTTATACCACTGCAGCCTGTCTTGCCATTTTCGCAGGCCATCAACGTCAGCAGCAACAATCATTGCATAACGAGAGAGCGGAAGCCCGTTATCAAGCTGAAATAGAGAAGTGGCGCAGCAGCGGTGATGAGCTGGATGCGGGTTACGTCGGGTACTATCAATTCTTGCCGACAAAACCGAATCCATCTCCGTTGGCAGCGCTCTTCCCTGGCGAACGTCCCGAGCATAACTGGAACCTGCCTGTAAGGCTGTTGGCGCTTTACGGTCAGCTTTACGCCGGCGAGATTCAGCATTACGACAATTGGATTCCCGGCCGTTTTGACCTCGGGTTTGTTTGGACTTATCTTTTGCCGATTGTCATTGGCCTAATGTGCGTCAATACGATCGCCGACGAGAAAACCAGTGGCCGTTGGCCATTACTGCGCGCACAGGTTAGATCGGCTCGCCATTTTCTCGTCAGCAGGTTGAAGGTGTATTTCGTCATCTTGGCCTTGCTCAACATCGGCCTCTTTTCACTTGCTGCTGTCAGCGTGCAAGTTCCAGTCGGCGCCACCTGGAGCGTCATTACTGTTCTGCTCCTGATTTATCAGTTATTCTGGTTTTGCGTTGTTGCATTTATCGCACGCGTCGAGAGAAATACCATTTTCAATGTGCTGAGTTACTGCTGCATATGGCTGGTCAGCGCACTTTTGGTCCCAGGCATGCACTATATCAGCCAGATGAATGATCAAGAGTTGAATTTGGGTATCGCCATTCTTATGGAACAGCGTCAGCAGATGAACGACAGCTGGGACCGCAATAAGAACGCGGATTTTGCCGAATTTCTAGAACAAAACCCAGAATGGAACGATACCGGTCCACTGCCGGAGGTGTTTCATTGGAAGTGGTACTACGCTATGCAGAGCATGAGTGACGCCGCCGTAGAAGAATATGTAGATCAGTTGAGGAGTCTTCGTTTGGATAGCTATCAAAGTGCCAGCTTCTGGGCGTGGGCTTCACCAGTGATGAGCCTGCAGCACAGCTTTAGCGCGATCGCTGGTACCGATGGCGCGGCACATCAGCATTACGTTGATCAAGTACAAAGGTTTCATAAAAAGATGAAATCATTTTTCTATCCCCACTATTTTTTCGACCGCCCATTCCCAAAGGAAAACCTCAAGGATATACCGCAATTTCACCATGAAGAACCGCAGCGAAATCTTGCGCAAGGATTCTCTCAGTTGCTCTCGGCGACAGCCGTGCTCTTGCTTTTGATGTCCCTGCAGCCGCTATTGAGTTCGATGCGCGACGGCTCCCGGCCTGCGCTAAACAATAAGACCCGAGGTCCTAGAGGATTGCACAGACCATCGGTTTCTGCAGAGCCATGATCCAAGGACGAGCTACTCATAGATCTTAGCTCGTTTGCGACTACCTCTGCCGAGGATTCGAACGCAATACGCTGCAGGAGATGTGCGCTATTGTTCGCTAGTCTACTGATGCTGATCCGGTAGCGGCAGCCCTACTCTTTGAAGTAGCTCCCTGTATCGCGGATCGCGACGAATGGGTTTGTATTTGGGGTCGACAGTCAACCAGAGCAACAGACTCTGGCGTTTTTTAAAGGCTTCATTCAACCAGACGAAGGCGTCGTCATATCGGCCGGCGGATATCGCAAAACGGGCGTAAGACAACGGCGGAGGGTAGAAGCCTATGTCGCGTTCTTCCGGATGCTCATACGCCATCCAGTTATAAACGCCTTGCAATTGGTCTTCAGCGAAAACCCGGTCCAGCTCTGTCAGCAGATCCGCGCTGTAGTCCGCCAACTCCAGGATTTTTCGCAAATGGACATAGGCCTTTTTTTCATCACCGGCGTTTTCCAACAAACGAAGAGCTGAGCGATGATACTCCAATACATTCGGCTGCAACGTTAAGAGTTTTTCGGTTTCCATCCATGCCTCTTGATGCCGGTCCTGCATGGCATAAATCCAGGCGACCGATGCGATGGAATAGTTGAGTGGATTCAATTTGCGCGCAAGTTGGATGTGTTCATAAGATTCTGCAAATTGTCCTAGCGCCAGCAAATACAAGCCGTAGGAATGGTGTGCCTCCGCGTTGTTGGGATCTAGCTCCAGTGACTTTTCAAAGTGATGCCGCGCCTCACTGAAATTCCAATCGACGTAGAGCAGAACCGTGCCCAGCGTCTCATGCGCGAACGACGACTCAGGGTTCAGGGTCAATGCTTTTCCAATAAGGGCTTTCAATTCCTCTGATGCGTTGTACTGTATTAAAGGGTGCTGGAAAAGCAGGTCACTTTTTGTAATCGCCAACAGCACATACGCGTCCGGAAAGTCTGGTTCACTCCTGATGACCTCCTGCAGCAGGGCGGCCGCCTTCTGGGTGTTTGGCGGTGCAAACGAATTTCTCAATTCGCGTGCTTCTTGATACTTTTTCAAAGCATCGCTGGAAAAAGATTTTTGCGCTCGATCGGTCGCACCTTGTGTTGGCTGGTCCGCCAATACCGCCTGAATCGACACTCGGTGCTGATTGGCCCACGCCAAGACTCCACAAGCAATCGCGAAGGTTAGAAAAATAACAGCTCCGCCCTTCCCAGTTGGTAGCCAGCCTCCCAGGTTGTTAGGCGGGACAACTGGATTGTCATTTGGCTCGGCATAATCAATTATGCCTTTATAGTATTGGTCCGCCAATTTCGTATCCTGCGGTGAAACAGGATGAATGAATTGATATCCGATCCCGGGGATCGTTTTGATGTATTGCGGTGCACGGGGGCGATCATTGAGCGCTTTACGCAAACGACTGACGGCTACTGCGACAACATCTTCCACCACGACCCGCCCAGCCCAGATTTCACTCAGCAGGGTATCCTTCGAAACGGTATTGCCTGAACGGGCAATCAGATACAACAATAGCTGTACTTGTTTGTATTCCAGTTGGGTAGAATTTTGTTTGTTAAAAACGAGGTTGGCGTGCGGGTCCAATCGCCAATCGCCAATCTGCAAGGTAGCGTTTTGCATTGTGTTTTCCACCTAGTGGTATTCAGCCTCTGGGAAACGGCCTTTTAACAGGAGAGGGTGTAACAATGCAATTGGTTCGAGACCAACAACAGATGCGCCCTGAGAGGAGTAGGCGGCTCCCCGCCTAGTCCTCTCAGGAAAGTATGTGATCACTCAAGTCCGTAGCGGGCCACTGTGTCAATGAGTTTCAAGTCTTCTTCACGGATGGGCACATTCCATCCCCAAGTGCGCATGGAAACATACCCCGTGCCGGGTTTGTCGCTGAATTGTTTGACCCAAATGCCAACTCGACCAAACTCGTCAATGGCCAAAGGAACAATCCCATTGTCCTTCCCGTGGCCGTGGCCTTGTTCTCCTACTTGAACTGGCGTGCCAGTCGCGTTCAACCAGCCAGGGAGCCCCCAATTTTTGCCTTCCTGAGTCGCTTTGCTGGAGTAGTTCCCTGATTCATTGACATCTATGAATTCGACATCGAGAAGGTTTCTTCCCGCTTCTGGGTTGCGGTCGAAATCATCGCCAGCGTCATTCAATGAATAAAAATTGGGTGGATCACTGAACCAAATGACCTTGCCGCCGGCTTCTAGATATTGACGCATCAACCCATTGGACGGTTTACTGCCGATCACCGCTTCAGGAATCAGTGGCTGCACAAAAACGATTACACTGGGCGCACCGTCCGCAATCCGGGTTTGAACAAATTGTTGCAGCTGCGTCGCGGATTCCAGATGCTCGTAACCGAGTTCCCTTAAGTAGGGTGTTACCTTCGGATCCACAACAAGGTATTGGGTCAGATCCGTAAGACCGGTCGGCTGATAAACGGCCTTAAACACTTCTTCACCGGCAACCATGGCATACAGGTTGCCGTCGTCACTGCCGATAAAGACGGTCTGAGTGTCCTCATCGTAAACCGGGGAAGAGAATATCTCCTCGCCAATGGTATATTGTCGTANNGCGTATTTCGGTTCCCTTCGATTTATCGACCTCGTAAAGCTTGCCATCTGCCGAGCCAAAATAAACTGAACTGTCGCGAATCAGCGCCGTAGTGTAGTTGTGAGACCCCGTATGAAATTCCCATTTAGCCTGGCCACTCACTAGGTCAATCGCGCTGAACAGATTGTTTGATGACCAGCCGACGTAGACCGTGCTGTCATCCACGGCGGTGGTCATGGCCCAGGCGGAGCCAAAGCTCAATTTCCACTTCAGGGAACGGGTCACCACATCAACAGCGTAAACGTGACCGTCGCGCGAGCCAATCACCAGGGTACGACCCACGATAAGCGGTGGAGTGTAAATGGATCTGCGGTCGTAACTGTAATCATCCGGATTTAAAGAATGACCTTCGGTTGCAAATGTCCATTGGAGGTCGCCAGTCGCAGCGTCCAATACGTACAACAGTCCATCATTGCTCGGCTGATAAACCGTGCCCTGGTGCACGAGGGCTGCGGCGCGAATCTGACCCCGGGTGCGAAACTTCCACTGCAGGCGGCCGGTCTGCTGGTCCAGAACGTACAAATTGCCGTCACCAGAGCCAACATAGACTTTTCCATGAGCGATCACCGGAGCCGCGGTGAAATATTTCCAGTCGGCTTTCGATGGCGCCCGGTCCGCTTGCATGCAAAACGTCCATCTGACCCGCCCTGTCTGGCGATTGATCGCGTACAGCTTGTTGTCCCGGCTAACCGCGAACACCGTATTTCCCGCAACAACGGGTTCCCCGGCAAAGGCTCCGTCAGCTTTGAATGCCCAAAAGGGCTTTCCGTCATTCTTATCCAACGCGTAGAGCCGACCGTCGGTACTGGCGGCAAAGACCGTCTTGCCCGCCACTACCGCATCCGCGCGAAGTGCGCCTTCTGTTTGAAAGCGCCACTTGACCTTCAATCCGCCTGCATCGGCATAAGTTATCGAACTGAAGAGGGCGCATACCATCGCGATCAACATCAATAACACACGGTTTTTTTTCATCATTGCTCATCTCATAAGCCAACAGGAGCGACACTCGCAGACTTTGGTTCCCGTGCAGGACCGAATATCCGGAGTGCCGTGTTATTGATAGCTATCGGTGCAGAAGCTTAAGGGAAGGCGCCACACCACTCTAGGCGCCCAAAAAATGGATTTGCGAGTCGAAAGACGGGATTGCCGCGCGGGCTCTGGGCTGCAGAGCGGTCTTACGCAACCTAAATTGATATACAGCTTTCCAAGGAATCCTAAAGTGCCTAAAAAATAACCGACCACCCTCAGCCAACGCAGCACTGACCGCGGTGTTCCCGGCGATCCTGCGGCCGCAACGCAAGTCATTCCCATGGGTGGGGACAGCCGACAATTAAAATTTTTTGCCGGTCGGTCGCTCGATCACGGGTGAAGAATGGTTGCGAGGAACAGTACGAAGTGAATGAAAATAATACAGCTTGGGGCGGACAACGGCCCTAAAGGTGCCTGTCCCACAGGCAACGGGTTGCCGGCGCACGCGTCAAAACGCTGCTACCGGTCAGGAGAGTGATGCTCGGGATCGGCAACCGCCTTCGGGCAGCGGTGGTATGTCCCCTATTCTCCTCGCTTGATGATCGGGTGGATCATCCGAGAACCATGATTTTCTTTTCCTCGGCCGGAAAATGATGGATTCCTTCTATATGATTAAATGGCCTTCACTTAGTAACCATAGATCTGCCACCAGGCACCATTGAAGTGCCGCCTATCTCTGCACACGCCGCCGATAGTTTCTGCAACGCGGATGGATGCGGCGTTTTCATCGTGTATAACGCTTATCCATGAAATGTCGGTTTCCGAGTTCTTACCCGCCGACAGAACTGCGCTGGCGGCTTCGCTGGCGAAACCTTGGCCCCAATACTCGCGGGCCAGCGCCCATTTGATCTCCGGTCCCGGCCACTGGAGGGGATACCAAAAACCCGCGATTCCCATTACTGATTTGTTTTCTTTGTGTTCAATAACGTAGGGACCGTACCCCCTGATTTGCCAATGCCCGAGCATGCTACAAACCACGTACCAGGTTTCGATGTCGGAAAACTGTTTTTTTGTCGTATATTGTGTTGCGATCGGGTCGGAAAAATACTTATGCAAGCTTTGCCAATCAGATCCATCCGGCTGTCGCAGCACGAGCCGTTCAGTTTCCAACTGGGCGGGAACAGAAATTTTCATGTTTTCACCTCCTTTTTGAGATCGACCGAAATTCAACAACGAGATTCTTTGGCTAGCCAATCAATGCCGCCGGACAAGGTTTGGCCCGCGACGGCCGCGTACTTGCCTACTCTACGCAAGGCTCTCCGCACTTAAGCCGGCGCTCGCAAGTATCTCATCGAAATCAAAGATGAATTCCCGCAGGACGCGCCATTTTTTGCCTTTTTCTACTGTTTCCAGCTTCATCCAGCCGCGCACTGAGTTTATGAGGTATATCTCATCCGCATAAAAAAGATCGTCGGGCGTAATGACGGTTTCGGTTATTTTTTTCTCTTCCAGAAGCTGTGCTCGGAAAACGCCGTTCAGCAGTCCGCCGCTCAGGTCTGGTGTGGTAAATACGGTTCCCTTGCGAACCACCAAATTCCCGATACAAGACTCGGTCACCCTTCCCTGCTCGTTGAGCAAAAGCAAATCGTTGACATTTGTATGTCGTGCCAGGGCTTCTGTGTAGATTCGGCGATTGGTCGTTTTATGGTAGGTAAAACAGGACTGGGTATTCACCGGCGTTTCAGCGAGGCCTACGACTTTTCCGATCATACCTGCCACTGGCTCCACAGATACCATGGTCTTGCCGGATTTCTCCACAGTCAACCTGACCTTCGCGGTGTCGCGGCTCCCACGGGTTGCCTCATGGAGCTTATCGAGCAGGTCGCCTCTTTGACAAGAAAATCCAAAGTATTGGGCTGCTTCTTCCAATCTATTCAGATGGCGATCGAGCAACATATAACCGTGCGAGGGAGTCCATAACAGGGACTCCAAGAGTTCGAAACGCGGCTCGCGGTAATTCAGGATTTGTGCTTTCAACTTACATTCGTTGAATTCGTCGGCGGCATGCGAATCCCAAACGACCCCACCTCCCACGCCGTATTCCGCGGTGGAAGTTTTGAGATCGACTACGACGGTTCTGATTGCAACGTTGAACTGCGCTTTTTTCTTCGGCGAAAAATACCCTATGGATCCGGTATAGATTCCGCGAGATTCTATTTCCAGTTCCCGAATGAGCGCCATGGTTTTGACCTTGGGGGCACCGGTGATGGAAGCGCACGGATACATATTGCGCAGCACATCCACCGACGAGCAGGTAGTCGTCGCAGATACAGTGGAAGTCATTTGGAAAACCGTCGGATACCGTTCTACCGAAAATAGCTTATCCACCCGCACGCTGCCCGGTTCGGCAATTCGGCCCATATCGTTACGGATCATGTCCACGATCATGACGTTTTCGGCGCGGTTTTTAATTGAATTTTTCAACCAGAATTCTTTTTCCTGGTCCTCTGACGAGGAAACTCCTCGTTTTACGGTCCCCTTCATCGGCCGCGATACTATGGTGTTGTCGGAATGCTCGAAGAAGAGTTCCGGCGACGCGGAGCACATGTGGATGTTGCCGAGATTGATATAGGCGCAATAGGCGGAAGACTGAGCCGTAAACAGGGTCTTTGCCAGTGCAAGCGGATCGCCGGAAAATGAACTGCGAAGGCGGAAGGTAAAGTTGACCTGATAGGTGTTGCCACTGCGAATATGGTTTTTGATTTGATCGATGCGGTCCTGGTATTCCGCATTGGAAATATTTGGCACCCATTCTCCAAGAGCGAAACTCCGGTCTTCTATAACGGAGATGTCGAATTCTTTGAAGTCACGGTAGACGCCGAACCAGAGCAGTGGATAGTTGCATTTCGTATGCGTCTCCAGGGAGGAATCAATTCCATGGGAAGCCTCATAGGCCAGATAACCCGCAACGTAGTATCCCTGACTAAGATAGGCCTCGATTGCCACAAGAGCGGGACCAACCTCTTCACTTGTCTCTGCCGAGACGATGTGAAGCGGGTCCACAAACGCTATCCACCTAAGATCGCCGTGCATATGATCTTGCAGCAGCACGGAATTTTTCGGAATTATGTTCATAGTGATACTCACGCTCCGCTCAGGATGAGCTGCCGCTGTTTTTCTGCTTCGCTCAGCCACTCTAATTCACCCAGCCGCCGGCTGCTATCGGCCATCATGGATTCCAATAATTGCTGGTGGTGATCCAGCAGCCGCTCGATCCGTTCACGCCGGAAAAGATCCGCCGCATATTCCGCCACCACCTGCAGCCCCTCCGCGTCTCCGTAATACGCCAAATCCAATTCGCTTTTAGCCGGCATCTCCAGCTGCAGCGTTTTGCCATCCGCCATTTCCTGCCAGGGTGCCAGCGTCAGGCCACCCGGCAGCGGAATGCTCGGTGTCTGGGGGAAGTTCTGGTGGCGCAATAGCACCGACACCAAAGGGATGCCTTCTTCGCTCCTTCGGCTCAACACGGAGAGAATCTGTTCGAACGACACGTCTTGGTGATCGAAGCCCTCCAGGGTGGTTTGCCGGACATCCGCAAGATAGTCTCGCACGCTGTGGTCTTCAACCGGCCGCAATCGCAACGGCAAAATATTGATAAAAAAGCCGATCAGTCCCTCCAGCTCCGGGCGCTGCCGACCGCCCGCGGTGGTGCCGATGCACAGATCGTCCCGCTGGCTGTAACGGCTGACCAGCACCCCAAGTCCGGCCAATAGAACCATGAACAAGGTGCTGTCGTGATCGCGCGCGAACGCTTGCAGCTTTTGACTAAAGGCCACCGGGTATCGGCGAATAAAACTTTCCACTTTATGGGCTTTCGCCATCTTCACCGAAGAATCCGCCGGCAGCGCGAGACTGTCTTCGTAACCGCGCAGCTGCGCCTTCCAATAAGCCAGGGATTGAGTATGCTCGTGCTGCCGCTGCCATTGAGCGTAGTCGGCGTATTGAATCGGGAGGGGCCTCAGGTTGGGTTCCTGGCCGAGGCAATAAGCCTTGTACAACTGTTGCAGTTCGTCCAGCAGTATGCCGTTCACCGACCAGCCGTCCACCGCTATGTGATGCAGCGTCAATAACAGCACGTGACGAGACGCCGCCAACCGCAGCAACCGCAGCCGATANNAGGTCAAACGGTTGAACGTATTCCGCTCGGATCCGCAACCCGACGTCGGTCACCTGCACGTTTTCCATCTCGAGCACCACCTCGCCCGAAGGGTATATATATTGCGCCGGCTGACCCTGCTCCAGGCCGTATCGGGTGCGCAGAATCTCGTGGCGCTCCACAATCGTCGCGAGGCTGCGGCGCAGAGCTTNNCTCAGCGGTCCCTGCAGATCGAGTGTCAGAATAATGTGGTAACTCCGATCCGCCCCCTCGCCCAGCCGGTTCAAAATCCACATACGCTGCTGTTCATAGGACAGAGAAAATGGCCGGATGCGGCTGTAAGGGATAATGGGTGAAGTTGTTGTTTCACTCGTCACGCTGGATTTATCAATGTCTTCCGCCAGCGCCATGAGGCGGGAATGTCGAAAAAGATGGGACAGAGGTATGTCGACGTGCAGCAAATCCCGAATCCGCGCCACTACCCGCATCGCGGCGAGCGAATGCCCGCCGATTTCAAAAAAATGGGTGTGGCGGCCGATCAGCGCCACCGGCACTTGGAGCACTTCTGCCCAGATTTCGGCCAGGTGCTGTTCTGTTGCGCCGACCGGGGCCGCATAGGTGTCCCCGCTGTACACCTGTCCCAGCTCCGGTAATAAGGCCTTTCGGTTCAATTTTCCATTCGGCAGTTTCGGCAGTGCCTCCAGCTGGATATAGGTGTCCGGCACCAGGTATTCCGGCAGCACCTGTCGCAGATTCTCCCGCAGCCCGCTCACATTTCCCACACAGTAAGCCACCAGCCGATCCGCATGGCCCATCACCGCTGCCGCCTCGATACCCGCCTGCTTCGACAGCGCGTGTTCCACCTGCCGCACATCCACCCGGTGACCGCGTACCTTTACCTGAAAGTCCCAGCGGCCTAGATATTCCAGTTCCCCGTCCGAGCGAAGTTTGACCACGTCCCCGGTGTTGTATAACCATCCTTCCCCGTCGGGGTTGGGCAGGTAGCGTTCCCGGGTCAGATCCTCCCTTCGGTGGTACCCCAGAGACATTCCCGCCGAGGCCACGTGCAGCTCTCCATCCACCCCGTCGGGGACCCGACGACCCGCCCGGTCCAAGATGCAAACCTGCGTATTGCCGATCGGCCGGCCGATCGGCACAAACCCCTCGCCCGTATAATTCTGCGTATCGAAGTAACTAATGTCATTAAGCTCGGTGCAGCCGTAATTATTCAGCAGCCGTGCACCGGGTACCAATCGGCGGAAGCGCGTTACCAGTTCACCCGCCAGGGGTTCCCCTGCCGTGATGCACAGCCGCAGGTTCGGCAGACCTTCTGCCTGTCGCTGCAGAACCTCCAACATGCTCCCAAGGTGCGACGGCACCAGGTTGAGCCGGGTCACGCGGTAATGCCGCAGCGCCGCTATCAATGCCTCGGCGTCCCGCACTTCCTCGGCACCGATAAAGGCCACCGCACAGCCGTTCACCAGCCCGCTGAACAATTCCTTCACCGACACCGCAAATGCCACACTGGTCTTTTGCGCGTAAACCTCACCCGCCTCGAAGGGCCAGCTCTGCTCCAGATGGGTCAGCCAGTTCACCAATTGCCGATGCGGTACCCGCACGCCTTTGGGAGTGCCGGTCGAGCCGGAAGTGTACATCAGGTACGCCAGGTCCTCGGCCATGGGGCCCTCCCAGGACTCGATCTCCGGCTGCTCTTCTCCCGTAAATCCTTCGTCCAACCGCCAGCCCAAGCTAGCCCAGCCCCCCAGGTTCGCCTGGGTCAGCGCCGTGCACAGCACCCGCACCGGCGCCGCGTCATCAAGAATGCGCAATACATAATCCGCCGGATAAGACGGGTCGAGCGGCACATAGGCGGCTCCCGTTTTCCAAATGCCGAGCAGTCCGGACAGCAAGGCGCCACCGCGCTCCAGGCACACACCCACTATATCGCCGCGGCCGATGCCCGCCGCCTTCAAACCCGCCGCCACCCGGTTGGCCCGGTGCGCGAGTTCGGCGTAACTCCAGATTCGCTGAGCGCCACTTTCCGTCCGCTCGTAACATGCCGCCGCGTCCGGTGTGCGGCTCACTTGATCGCAAAAGCGTTGAAGTATCAACTTGTGTTGAGGAATCAAAGGATGCTCCATCTTTAATAAATGCCGTCTAGGCCGGTTCGGCAAGGGCAGATCGCTGTTGTTTTTTTCGCGAAGGAATGTTCAATAACACTCTTCGCTCAGCAATAAGACGAGATAAAGTTTTTCAAAAGATCGTGACCGTATTGGGAAAGAATGGACTCGGGATGAAATTGCACACCCTCAATCGGGAGAGACTTGTGGCGAACCCCCATGATTTCGTCTATTTCGCCACTCTCCGTCTCAGTCCATGCGGTGATTGTCAGCGTGTCTGGCACGGAGTCCTTGTGGATAATCAAAGAATGGTATCGCGTCGCCACGAGATAATCATCTGGCAACCCCGAATAGACGCCTAATCCATCGTGACGGACTTTGGATGTTTTTCCATGGACCACCTCTGCTGCCTTGCCTACGGTTCCTCCGAAAACGTGACCGATACACTGATGGCCCAGGCATATGCCCAAAATAGGCAAAATGGAGTTGAGTTCGCGAATCACCTGAAGAGAAATACCCGACTCCAAAGGTGTGCCCGGACCCGGCGATATAACTACCGCCTGGGGCTGTAACTTTTTTATCTGGCCGATGCTAATCTGATCATTTTTGTAGACGAGCACCTCCTGTCCGATTTGCTGCAAATACTGAACTATATTAAAGGTAAAGGAATCGTAATTATCGATCATGACCAACATCTGCAAATTCTCTCTGAACACCCTAATGGACAACCAGCCTGGTTCACGCGGCAAGCAGTTACATTTTCGATGCACCCAAACGAAGGTGCTCGGTTGCAAAAACAAGGTCAATGCTAACTCAAACGTTTCCTTAACCAGATCGGTTCGCGTTATACAAGAAAATTATTTACTTGCCTCACCATGGGGGAGATCTTGATGGCGAGAGGCGAAGAAAGAGTTAAGGATTTTTGTTGGTTTTCACCCTCAGTACTAAGGCCTACATCGGACAGGCGAAAAGCCCGTACCTACGTGATACGAGTATCGATGGAAAATCTATTAAAACGGAAATATTCGCCTTATTCGCTGAAAATTATCGACAGCGCGGCCAGGAATAGCCACTGCGCCATCATCCGCACCATCGGCCGCGCTATAGTACGCGCTATAGT
>DJFO01000381.1:3491-8045 GCA_002432555.1 Marinagarivorans sp. UBA5870 | reverse complement strand
GGAAATTGAACTGGGTTGCACCGGTGGCGAGGAGGACGGGGTGGACAATACCGGCATCGACAATGCGGCCCTTTACACTCAGCCCGAGGACGTGGCCTACGCCTATGAACGCCTGAGCGCAATCAGCGACCGCTTCACCATAGCGGCGTCCTTCGGCAATGTTCACGGGGTTTACAAACCCGGCAATGTGAAACTCACCCCGGTAATTTTGCAAAATTCTCAGACGCACATCAGCGAGAAATTCGGCCTTGGCAAAAATCCGCTGAATTTTGTCTTCCACGGCGGCTCGGGCTCGGCGCAGGCCGAAATTCGAGAAGCGATCGCGTACGGCGTGGTGAAAATGAATATAGACACGGATACGCAGTGGGCAAGCTGGCAGGGCGTGATGGAATATTACAAGCAGAACCAAGCGTTTCTACAAGCGCAGATCGGCAATCCGCAGGGTGAAGACAAGCCGAACAAAAAATATTACGACCCTCGAGTGTGGTTAAGGAAAGCCGAGGAATCCATGGTGGAACGGCTAAAAACGGCGTTCGCGGACTTGAATTGTTTGAATCGGTATAGCTGACAGAGCCCTGAAAAAAGGCAGCCCTTTATTCAACAAGAATTTTTCAAAAGGAATCCCGTCGCCGCCGATGGCACCGGAGGGCGGTGCCGAAAGCGGTTCTGCAAGCCTCGGGCCCTGGACGGGCGCGGGGCAGCCCNNGGGTCCACGCCGGTTGCAGGACCCCTTCCGGCAGCGACCGACTCCCGCTAACGGCAGCTCTATCCCCGGTCCCTGAAAAATCAACTTTCGCCCAACGATAAGAAAAAGTCGCGCGAGCTATAGTCGGGAGGTGGTCATCCCCCGCACTTCACCCAACAACGCAACACTTCGGCAATACTCCACGCCTGCGCTATGCAGCCGCGCGGGGTATAGGGTTCCTCTGCGTCAAAAATCTCGCTGATGGTGCCAATGCCCGCCTCGCCGAGATGCTGCTCGAAACCGGTGAGAAATTTTCTTGCCGCCGCCACTTCGCCGGGGTGCACCTTCAACCAGGCATCAATGAAAGGCCCGATCAACCAGCCCCATACGGTTCCTTGGTGGTAANNCCAAAGATCACCTTTGTAACAGGCTTTATAATCCACATGGTCGGGCGAGAGGGAGCGCAACCCGACTGGTGTGAGCAGGCGATTTTCCACCACCTTCAAGACGGGCTCCCAATAGCGCGGTTCCAGCACGGGATAATCGAGAGAAATGGCGAATACTTGGTTTGGGCGGCAGGCGGTGTCCAGCCCTGCGGGGCCATCGATCACGTCGTAGAGATAACCGCCCTCCTCGTACCAGAAGCGCCGGTTAAAACTTTCTTTCGCACGCGCGGCGTGTTCGCGCAATGCCGGAGCGGCTGTCGGATCTTCGTCATCCAGCCAACCGGCCAGCAAATTTAACGCGTTATACCAGAGAGCGTTCAGCTCCACGGCTTTGCCACGGCGCGGGGTGACCACCCAGTCGTTGACCTTGGCATCCATCCAAGTGAGCTGATACCCCTCTTCTCCCTGGCGCAGCAAACCGTCTTCAGGATCCACTCCGATATTGTATTTGGTCCCCTTCAGGTGGTGCTCCACTATGGAAACCAGCTTCGGCAAAATAGCCCGCAGAGTTTCCCGGTCCTGGGTAACCTGCAAATAACGCTGCAGGGCGTGGAAAAACCAGAGGCTCGCATCGGCCGTGTGATAGAGGCCGGTTTTATCGTGCTCGGGAAACATATTCGGAATCAATCCNNTCGCGCACGTAATTGGCGAAGGTGCGTAAAATATAGCGCGCTTCGTGGTGGCGACCCGTGGCGAGCGTCAAGCCTTCAAGGCTGATCATGGTATCGCGCCCCCAGTCGGTGAACCAGTGATAGCCGGCAATAATGGTCTTAACCTCTTCGCCACTTGCCTTCGCCCGCGCCGCCTCTTCAGCGCGGCCGGCCGGCGTAATAATAAATTGATCCGCCGCGAGCACCAGCTCCGCAGCGACGCCGGCGCGCGCCTGTATCGGGGCCATCTCCAGCAAATGCGTGCGCCGTTTCAATTCGATCTTGTAAGCTTCGTCGGGCGGCAAAAGCCGCAGCGTTTCAGCGGATTCGGTCGAAGCCGTCAGGGTGACATCCTCCCCGACCGCCAGGGACAAATAGAAAGACCCTGGACTCCAATATTCGCCGACCGCGGAGTAACCGCGCGCATTCTCCAGACGATAAAAGATATTTTCGCACTTGCGCCGATCAATGGTGAAAGTTGCATTGCGCCCCTGCATTTTGATCAGCAGCGGAGGGAAATCCTTCGCATTCAATTCGTAATAATCCTCGTGCACGCTTAGAATATAGTCCTTCACATCGACGAAGATTTTTTCCACCGCCGCCTCCTGCGGCCGATAGTGCACCGCCGGGTGCAGTTCCAGCCGCACCGGCCCGCTGCCTTTAACCAGGTGATAACGAACATGGACGGTATTCTGCAAATAAGGCAGGAACAGCCGTTTCTCAAGCACAACACCGTCAATTTCATAGCGCCATACAGGCAGCCCCATTTCCAGACGAAAGCTTTGCAAGTACCGAAACCCCGCCAAGTTGGTCTGCTGATTTTGGACTTCCTGTTCGCTGAGATCTACGGCTTGCCCATTGGGTAAAACAACGCGCTCGCGCAGGTGATTCAGCATCACCGTGCGGCCGCGCGGTGCGGGCAGCGCGGCAATCAATAAACCGTGGTAACGGCGTGTCGCTATGCCGGTAACGGTTCCGGAAGCGAATCCCCCGAGGCCGTTAGTGACCAGCCATTCGCGGGATAATGTGGCGTCTTCGTCGGTGGAAACCGACCAATCGGTGAGGCGAGAAATTGATTCAGGCATTGTTCTTGTCTCCCATTTTGCCAGGGGTTAATACCACGGCGGAAAATCCCGACAACAACCACCTGTGATCTTGGTGTTGCGGAACTATGCCGTGGCCGCCGTACTGCGGGTGTTCGCTGCTCCACGTTAGCCGCCACTCGCGCTCCCAAGGCGGCGCCAAAAGGGGTTCAGGCACAGGCGAGAGGAGCAGATCGCGACCCATATTGATCAGTAACAATCGATCGGCCCCGGTGCTGGAAAAAAAGCGCAGGACAAACGCGTCCGCCGCCAATACCGCGCCGTCGACACCGCTCAGTTCCCGTTGCGAAAATACCGGATCCTCACGCCGCAACCGCAGTAAATCCTCATGGAGCTTGTAGACCTCCGCATATTTTTCGCGTTCGGTGAAATCCAGTTTGGAGCGACCAAAGGTCAGGGGGTCGTCGGGCCGGGACAAATAGTTTTCCATCTCCCGCGCGGCGAGAGATGGAAATTGATGTAAGAATTCCGTGCGGCCCTTACGCACCTGCGCGGCGAGTTCCGGTTCGTGGTCCGCAAAATAGAGAAACGGCGCCGAGGCTGAAAACTCCTGGCCCTGAAACAGCAGCGGAACCGCCGGACCCAAAAGCAATAAAGCGGTAAATGCGCGGTGGAGCCCGGCGTTGGCGAAAGTATGAATTCTTTTCCCCGGCCCGGTGTTGGCCACTTGATCGTGGTTCTGCAGAAAATGCACGAACGCGGTGGCAGACAGACCTGAGGTGGGAGTTCCGCGCCGTTGTTTCTGCCACGAGTACCACTGGCCCTGGTACAGGAAGCCGTATTTGACCGCTGAAATGAACTCCTGCGGATTACCGCGGTAATCGGTGAAATAAGCTTCGCGAAAACCCTTGAGCGCAACCGTAGCGCTGTGGTGAAAATCGTCATTTAATATGGCGTCGACGCCGTGCCCTTCCTGCGCATCGGTGCGGAGGAGATGACAGTGCTGCGGTTCATTTTCGGCGACCACATACAATACTTTACTGCCCGCGGCTTGGCGCGCCTCTCGCACCAAGGCGGCTACTATATGCTCGCTGGATGCATCAAAAATTTGCTGAGTCGCATCCAGCCGAAACCCGTCCAAATGGTATTCCCGAATCCAGTACACGGCGTTGCTGATGACGAACTCACGCACTTGCTCGCAGTTTTCACCGTCGAAATTCAAAGCCGCGCCCCATTCGCTTTTATAGGCGCTCGAAAAATACTCGCGGGAGAATTCCTGCAGATAACAACCGCTGGAACCGAAGTGGTTGTAAACCACATCGAGAATGACACCTAGACCCAGGTTGTGCGCTCGGTCGATAAAATGCCGCAGCTCGTCCGGCGTGCCGTAATGATGGTAGGGCGCGAATAAATCGACTCCGTCGTAGCCCCAACCGAAACTGCCGTCAAATTCCGCCAGCGGCATCAGCTGAATCACCGTGATGCCCAAGCGGGCCAATTCCGCCAGCTGCTCCGCCGCTGCTCGATAAGTACCTTCTGGGGTAAAGGTGCCTATATGCATTTCGTAGAGCACACGATTTCCCACGGGTATACCGCGCCACTCTTGATCGGTCCAGGAATAAACAGCAGGATCCACAATCTGCGACACGCCATGCGGGCCTTCAGGTTGAAAACGCGATACGGGGTCCGGGTAATGCTGATTTTTGCGGCCGAGATTAAAACGATAGACC
>DJFO01000381.1:2744-3392 GCA_002432555.1 Marinagarivorans sp. UBA5870 | reverse complement strand
AAATGGACACCGCCGGACACTACTTCCGCACCCACGGGGAGCTTGCGCTGAATGATCGTCATTGAAGGCGTTCCTGCGGCTGGACGAAGATATTTCAAAATGGAAAGAACTTATAGTCACGCTGCAAGCCGTATACCAAATGCCGCTGTCGCACACTCAGCTTATACGGCTAAAACATTCCTGCGGCAATTTCTTGAAATCGTCTCGATGAACAAGAGTTTTGCTTGTAAAACTTACAGACATGGTCATTTTTTTCCGCACGCCAAGTCTCGCTCACGCTGTGTCGACACCGGATCGAACCAGACGCGGTTATGCGGAAATAAAATGAAAAGCTCGATGGGCTTTTAAATTGCCTTATAGCGGCATACCCCTTGCAATTTCCCGTCCGGCCATTCCCATCCACTCTCACTGCAGGTAAATCACCATGGCACGCAGTCTATTATCCATCGCCGTCCCGCTTGCCGGCTTGGTCCTCGCGGGGTCGGCGCTCGCACAAAAAGATCCCTACGTACCCAAGAGTAAAAAATCCGTCGCCGCGCAACTGGAAGATCCGCGAGCTGCCGACGTTAAAATTGTCGGCCATGTGTTGGAGCCGCGGCAGGTGGCGGTCAACGACGGCTTGCACCGAGTCGGATTGCACTGGGGTTT
>DJFO01000381.1:0-2712 GCA_002432555.1 Marinagarivorans sp. UBA5870 | reverse complement strand
TCGTCGCCGGCGACACCAACGGCGACGGCGTCGCCGATCTGCAACAGAGCATAGCGCACCGACCGGGCATGCACGGCATTGCCCTGGACGGCAATTCTATGTACCTCGCGACCGTCAATAGCGTTTACAAAACCACCATCCAGCCGGACGGAACGGTGGCGCCGCTGCAGACCCTGGTGGACGATTTGCCGGATGGTGGACAACACCCCAACCGCACCTTGGCGGTCGGACCGGACGGGCTGCTTTACGTGTCCGTCGGCTCTACTTGTAATGCCTGCGACGAAACCAATCCCGAGAGCGCTACTCTGCTGCAGATGAAACCAGACGGCAGCAGCCGCAGTATTTTTGCGTCCGGTCTGCGCAATACCATCGGTTTTGCCTTTGAACCTTCCACTGGCGAACTCTACGGCATGGACCACGGTATCGACTGGCTCGGGGACAACGAGCAGTATGAAGAGCTGAACCACCTGGTGAAGGGCAAACAATACGGCTGGCCCTACATCTACGATAACAGCCAGTTCAATCCCCAGGATGATCCGCCGGGGGAGATTAGCCACGCCGAATGGGCGGCTCGCAGTGTCGAACCCCTCGGTTACTACACGCCCCATGCCGCCCCTATGCAAATGGTCTTTTACACCGGTGAGCAATTTCCTGCGGATTTTAAAGGTGACGCCTTCGTCGCCATGCGAGGTTCTTGGAATCGTTACCCCCCTTCCGGTTACGAGATCGCGCGCATCCGTTTCGACGGTGGGAAACCGGCGGGCTTCGAAGCCTTTGCCCAGGGATTTCTCCAGCGCAAGGACGGCAAGTGGGTGCACCAGGGCCGGCTCGCCGGCCTGGCGCAAGCCAAAGACGGCGCCCTCCTCGTCAGTGACGACACCAATGGGGTGATTTATCGAATCGCCTATACCCGCAACGGCAGGAAAGCCTGGCCCGTCGGCGAGCCAACCAATTCAGACAACACGGATATCCGCGTCGTCCATCGCCTGCCGCCAGCGCCCGTGGTCGACCCTGCGAGTGCCCTCGCGCGGGAAATCCTGGGCGCCGCGGGAGCTCAGACGGTCGAGTCTNNTTCGGCCAGGGGCAACCCATCCCGGACAAATTCGCCGCGGATTACGAGAATATCTCGCCGCCGCTCCAGTGGAGCCCCGGCCCCGCTGGAACCAAGAGCTATGCGATTATGATGGAAGATCCGGACGCGGCCGAGAACCCTCCCTTTGTCCACTGGATCATGTATAACATCCCCGCGGACATCACTCGGCTGGACAAAGGAGTGCCACCCGAACCCCAGGTGGAATTGCCCAAAGGGGCCCTGCAAGGCAAAAATGATCGCGGCGCGGTGGGTTATTTCGGCCCGAAACCGCCACCGGAAGATCCACCGCACCACTACCACTTTCAAGTTTTTGCCCTGGACAAAGTGCTGGAGCTTCCGTTTGGTGCCAGCCGGGCGGAATTACTGGCGGCTATGGAAGGACACGTGCTTGCCAGTGGCGACTTGGTGGGCCTCTATGAACGATAAAGGATCGAGCGGGTCAATGAACGAGATGTTGACTTAAGGCATCCTAGCGTCGAAATGCGCACCAAAAGCCGGTGCGCATTTTCGTCGGCGGCCAGCTGCCGCTCGGAGGAATTTGTGGGGGCGCATGCAAGGTTGAACTAACCTTCAAGTGAAATAACCTTAAACTGACCTTCAAGCGTAAAATGACCTTAAAGCAAGCTTGAAATCACCTTAAAGAAAGCCCCGTGAAATTGCGGAAATTATTGGAATGTACAAAGGCGAACGACTCAATAGTATTACCCATTTGATGGGGGCGGCGCTTGCGCTTGCGGGGTTGGTTATATTGATCAGCCAGGCCGCTCGTCAGGGCCATACGATGAAGGTGATCTCTTTCAGCGTATACGGGACCAGTCTCTTTTTACTTTATCTTTTGTCGACGCTCTATCACAGCTTCCGCGGGCGCGCCAAAGAAGTATTTCGCAAATTTGATCACGCCGCCATCTATCTGTTGATCGCCGGAACTTACACTCCGTTTCTTCTGGTCAGCCTCAAGGGAGCTTGGGGCTGGTCACTTTTCGCCGTCATCTGGACGCTGGCCATCGTCGGTATCACGCTCGAAGCCGTGTTGCGGCCGCGCCGGGAATATTTATCGATTTCGATTTATATCCTGATGGGCTGGTTGTGCCTGATCGCCATCAAGCCGCTGGTCGAAGCGCTTTCACCCCAGGGTTTTCTCTGGCTGCTCGCCGGTGGAATTTTTTATACGGGCGGCGTTATTTTTTATGTGTTTGACCACCGCAAGTCCTATTTCCACGCGATCTGGCACATGTTCGTGCTGGCGGGCAGCGTCAGCCACTATTTCGCGGTCTGGCTGCACGTGCTCTAGGGCNNCACGCATCGGAAAATCCTCTAAGCATCGGCGGATCGCCTTCGGCGTCCGCCCGACGAAAATCCGACCCACGTCACCACATCAAATCGTCCGGTATCACGTAATCCTTATAGGGATCTTCCTCATCCGCCGGCAAATCCTGCTTAACATTCGCTACCACCACAGACCCGGCATCGCGCTGAGTAATTTTTGCGGCGACCTGCCAGGGGACCAATTCGTAACTCTCACCTAACCGAACAACGGCCAGTTGACCCTGCACGATCTGGCGATGGACCTTGTGGGACACGCGGATCTTTTTCACACGTTTGTTATCGCTGAAATTGTA
>DJFO01000049.1 GCA_002432555.1 Marinagarivorans sp. UBA5870 | reverse complement strand
GTCTGCTGCTGGTGGCAATAATGGGTGCGGCACCGTCGGTATTCGCGCAAGACGGCCCGCCCGCGCCCGAGGCGATCAATGTTATTTGGCTCGCGACCGCAAGCGCCCTGGTGTTTTTTATGCAGGCGGGTTTTGCCCTGCTGGAGAGTGGCCTTTCGCGCACAAAAAATTGCATCAACGTGGTGATGAAAAACTACACGGATGTCTGCGTCGGCAGTTTGTTTTTTTGGCTGGTCGGTTTCGGGCTGATGTTCGGCGCAAATCCTTCGGGGTGGTTCGGCACCTCGGGCTTTGCGCTGCACGAGGCCAAATCCTGGGATTACAGCTTTTTGCTGTTCCAAACCATGTTCGCCGCCACCTCCGCCACCATTGCCAGCGGTGCCATGGCAGAACGCACCCGTTTTCCGGCGTACCTGCTCGCGTCGGCCCTGATCACGGCGGGGATTTACCCGATTTTCGGCAGCTGGGCGTGGGGTAGTTATTTTTCCGGGCGGGGCTGGCTCGCGGAAATGGGTTTTATCGATTTTGCTGGATCATCGGTTGTTCATTCGGTCGGGGGCTGGTGCGCCCTGGCGGGTGTCACTACTCTCGGACCGCGCCTGGGGCGCTTCGACCCACAGGGCAGGCCCCGGGCGATTCCGGGTCACAATCTGAATTATGTTGCCCTGGGCGGATTTATTTTGTGGTTTGGGTGGTTTGGTTTTAATGGCGGCTCAACCGTCTCGGCCTCTGTCAATATCGGGATGATCAACTTAAATACGCAGCTCGCCGCCTGCGCCGGTGCGTCCACCATTATCCTGTTGTGTTTCGCGCTGCGCATTCCGATCACGGTGCCGGCGGTGGTCAACGGCAGCCTGGGCGGACTCGTTGGTATCACCGCGGGCTGCGCGACCATGCAGCCCGGTTGGGCAATAGTGACGGGTGGAACGGCGGGCCTCATCGCTTTCGGCGGCGAACGCCTGCTGCAGCGCCTGCGCTGGGACGACGTGGTGGGGGCGGTCGCGGTACACGCGTTTGCGGGAGCATGGGGCACACTCTGCGCCGGCGCATTCGCCACCGGCAGATTGTTCGACCCGCAGCAAATGCTGGTTCAATTGCTCGGCATAGGCGTTTGTTTCGTTTGGTCGTTTGGCACCGCGTGCCTGATGTTCAAGGTGCTGGACGCCCTCCACGTACTGCGAGCGGATCCGCAGCACGAGCAGCGCGGATTGGATTTTACCGAACACGCCGAAGTGGCCTATCCAGAATTTGTGCAGAACTCGTTTTATACGAAAGACAATTTGCGAAATGTCGACCGTTAGCGGTGACCAAGTAGTGAGGAATTCAGGGATGAAATCAAAGGAATTCAGCCACCAACCGGTTTCAGAGCATGAACAACAGCGAAATGATTTTGCGTAAACGCGCCCTCTACACGGGCTTGCAACCATTTTTGCGGGACACGGAGCTTATGGAGGCGCTGATACTTTGGGAAAGCCGCTATACGCATCAGCCGAAATTCTCGTGGCGTTATTTTGTTGCCGAGCTGGTGCAGTCCCTCGACCGGCGCGTAGAGCACAAACACCTGCTGGTTCATTTGGTGGCCACCATGAACAAACCGGCGGAACAGCTGCTGCCGGATCCATCGGCAGCCCTGGCGGCCTACAAAACCCGGCGCGGCACTACTGCATACGCCAACTATACCTTGGCGGAGGTGGAGGCGTTTCGTATCCTCGTCGATAAATGGCTGAGCCTGGTGCAGTCGAGCGCGGCGATCGACATAGGGCGTTTTGTGCTGCGCAATCTGCACCGTTTGACGATCAATACCGATCTAAAACTGCAGACGCTGCGTTGGCTGGAGGATGAAAACCAACACATCAGAGTGCCGCGGGTGGAAATCCAGGACCTGCGTAAAATCATCAACCTTTTCTACGTCGGCTTCTGCGAATATCTCGGTCCGACCCAAGCCGACGCGCTGCTTGCGCAGGCGGTGGCCCGCCTGAAAAATAACGGCGGGGCCGCTTTCGCCGAGGTGTTCAACAAGCTTCTCTGAGGGGCCACCACCCTTGGCGGGTCGACTAGCCGACGAAGATATATTTCATGTGCATATATTCGTCCATTCCGTATTTGGATCCCTCCCTGCCGTAACCCGACCATTTAATACCGCCGAAGGGGGCCGCGACGTTGGAAATGGCGGTGTCGTTGACGCCGACCATGCCGGCTTCCAGCGCGTCGCTCACCCGCATCACCCGCTGAACCGTGTTGGAAAAAAAATAGGCGGCCAGGCCGTAGGGCGTATCGTTGGCCAGCCGTATAGCTTCATCTTCCGTATCAAAGGGAATGGCAATTAGCAGAGGTGCAAAAGTCTCCTCCTGGCAAAACAGCATGTCGGGTGTGCCATCGCGCAGTAACACCGNNGTCGAGGGCATCGGCAAAATGTCTCTGAAATTTTTTCACCGCGCTCTGGTTGATCAAGGGCCCGACATCGACGCCCGGCTGCGTGCCCTCACCCACTACCAGGGCACCCATGGCGCGCGCCAGTCTTGCGAGAAAATCCTCGTACACCCCGCGCTGCACCAATAATCGGTTGACCGCGATACAGGTCTGGCCGCCGTTGCGAAATTTCGCCGCCAGTACGCCTTTCACCGCCAGCTCAAGATCCGCATCGTCAAAGACCAGGAGCGGGGCATTGCCACCGAGCTCGAGGGATAATTTTGTAAAATTTTTCGCGCTCTGTTCCTGCAGAAGTCGGCCGACCCGCGTGGAACCGGTAAAACTGAGTTTGCGCACGGTGGAATTTTCCAGAAATTCCCGCCCAATTTCGTCGGCCTCGCCGGTGACTATATTAAAAACCCCGGCGGGCACGCCGGCGCGCTCACCCAAAACCGCCAGCGCGAGGGCGGAAAACGGTGTGCTCTCCGCGGGTTTGGCCACCACCGTGCACCCGGCGGCGAGGGCCGCGGCCACCTTGCGGGCGAGCATGGCGATGGGAAAATTCCAGGGTGTAATGCAGGCGCAGACACCTATGGGCTGCTTCTGCACCAGGATTTTCTGGTGGGCTTTGGGCGCGGGAATCAAATCGCCGTAATTGCGCGGCGCCTCTTCGGCAAACCACTTTAGATAGGCGGCCGCATAACGCACTTCGCCCTCCGCTTCCGCCAAAGGCTTGCCCTGCTCAGCGGTGATAATGCGAGCCAAATCCTCCCGGTGCTCGAGCAGCAGCGCATTCCAGGCGTGCAAAAGTCGGCTGCGCTGCTGCACCGTCTCTTCCCGCCAGAGCAAAAAAGCCTGCTGGGCAGCGTCGATCGCGGCAGCGACTTCCGCGCGCGTGAGCACGGGCACCCGGCCGAGTTCCAGGCCGGTCGCGGGATTGTCGACTGGGTGAGTGCGAAGGTCCGCAGCCTGCGCCCACTGCCCGGCGCAATAGGAGGCTTGTTGGAATAAAGTGGGATCAGTCAATCTCATGGGCACCCTCTTCTTTTTCACCAGCTTTACCGGAATTGGACGGACAGGCCGCGGGAAGATTCAGCGCGACCGGCGAGGCGCGTCGGCGGGTCGATTTCGCCTTGCGCTGTTCAAAGCCAGCGGCGCGCCCGTCGGCAGTAGGCCTGATAGTGCGCGCCGAACTTTTGATCCAGGGCCCGCTCCTCCGGGACTATTTGGAAACGGTTCATATAGAGCACAAAAATGACCGGCCCGGTCACGGTGTAAAGATTGGCGAGGTAGAGACCCCAGCCGCAGAGACAAAACAGAAATCCGAGATACATGGGATTGCGGCTGAAGCGGTAGATACCGCCCGTCACCCGGCTGGTCGCTGCCGACGGCTGCAGCGGATTGACCGTGGTTTTGGCCCTTCTGAAGCCGAAGGCGCCAGCCAGCACCACGGTTACACCAAGGCCGAGCACAATCGCCGCAGCCATAGACCGCACTGCCATGGGCAAGAGCACCTCCCGAGTGACACTCGCGGTTAGGCCCATCAGTCCCGCGATCAGCAATACCAGGACGAGCGGTGGAATTCTCAATTCTAATTGGCGCATTTACGGCTCCTCGACCTTAATCGATTGGCTCGCCGGCCAGTGCCACCAGCCGCCCGTGTTCAGGCAGCGCCTGGGGCAACCGGCTGCCTCGGGTCGCGAGGCAATGCTCGTTGAACACGGCAAAATAATCCGCCAGCACCGCCGCCGCGCGGACTTCGCCGCACAGCCGCAGCAGCTCCGCCGCGGCCTCCGCCGTCGCCAGTTGACCGGGGCGGATCGCCTGGCGCACCGCGTAGCCGCCGGTGCGCGGCTCCGGGAAATTGAGCAGCGGCAAATCGGCGAGCCACTCGCTCGCGCGAAACATTTTGCCCGCCTGTTTCCAGGTTCCGTCAAGTAGCACCAGGGTTAGTTTCCGCTCCACCGGCGCCGCGGGCCTGGCGGTGTAACGTTGGCGCGGCGAGGTCTCGTCCCCGGGGAAGGCGAGCACCGGATAACGCGAGCAGTCGCGCAAGAGTTGCAGAAGAGCAGGGTCCGGTTCCGTGCGGGACCATTCGAAGGCAAAGGTATTTGCCGGCAGCACGTCCGCGATCAACCGGCCGGTGTTGGTGGGTTTGAAGAGTTCGTCGTGGTGGAGGATCAACACCACGTCCAAAGCGCTGGTGCAGGCGATGCGCCAGCGACAGATGCAGGCGGCTTCCCCCAGAAGGCAGGCCGCGCAGCGTTTCACCGACATGCCGCGGGCATAAAAAGGTCGGGTGGAGCGCGCGAGGCCAGCCGCTCGCAACCGCTGAAAACTGTTTGTCAAAGCAGACCTCTCGATGCGTCAGCGCCGCGGTTATGAGAAGGGCGCGGCGCTGATAAGGGCATGGCCGTGCATTCTAGGGAAGCTCTGATTAAGTC
>DJFO01000201.1:3244-8103 GCA_002432555.1 Marinagarivorans sp. UBA5870 | reverse complement strand
GGAATTACACATGCTCGGCGATTTCGTCGGCGCAGTTCGTTATCTGCAAGCCTTAGAACAAAGCAACTGGCGTTTTTATTGGGAGTCGCTCCGTTACGACGTTACGGATTATCCCAATGCGCAAATTCGGTTGCGGGTTTTTACCCTGTCCAGCCAGCGAGGAATTCTCGATGGCCGATAAAACCTCCCGCAATCATTTCAAGAGTCAAATTCTCGCGGTAACGCTAGCGGCCGGGCTGAGTTCTCCCGCGATAGCCCAAACGCCGGACTCGACGCTTGTTGATCCCACGCGGCCGGTCCGGTTTGTCGCGAGCCAACAGGGCGATACGCGCGAAAGCGGGCTGCGACTGCAGGCCATTTTTATTCGTGCCGACGGCCGCGAGGCGGTAGTCAACGGCCGCCGTGTGCGCGCGGGGCAAACCATCGACCAGGCTCGCATCCTGGCTATTTATCCCGACCGAATCGCTTACGAACGCGGTGGAGCGCGCGCCGAGTTGCGGCTGCTGCCCCGGATAGCCAAATCGGCTGTGGCTGAGGAATAAAATCATGATGATGAAACGAGTGGTTTGGTCCGCGCTGGCGCTGGTTATCGGCGGCGACCTGGCGGGCTGCGCGCCGCAACCACCCAAGACTCTCGTGGCCAAAGAGGTGCTCGATGATCTCGCGGCGGAGCAAGCTCCACCGCCGGTGCCGGACTATGTGACCCAGTCGCTCCTGCTACCTTCCGCAGCCACGGCCCCGGCCGCGGAAAAACGCTTTGATGTTTCGGTAAACGACATACCGGCCAAGGCATTTTTTCTCGGCCTGGTCGCGGACGCCGGCGTCAATGTGGTGACTCATCCCGATGTGGGCGGTTCCATTTCGCTGGATTTACGCAATGTCACTGTGCCGGAAGTGCTGGCGGTGGTGCGCGATATTTACGGTTACGAATACAAGCTCAAGGACGGCATCTACACGATATTTCCTAAAAAATTGCGCACGGAAATTTTCTCGATCAACTACATCGATATCAAACGCGTCGGTGTAACCGACACCAATGTATCCATTGGTGAAATTAAATCGAGCAGCGGCGAGAGTTCCAGTGGCGGATCCGGTGGCGGTGGCGGNNAATACGGCCAATATTCTGGGTATGGCCGGCGGCGAGGAGGATGCGGCGGCCGACTCGGGACAGGGCATCAGCCCGGGCTCCCGTGTGCAGACCCTCAACAAAACCGATTTTTGGAAAATGTTGAATGAAACGGTGGCGGCCATGGTAGGCGCTCCCAACGAAGGGCGCAACGTGATGGTCAACCCGCAAGCGGGGCTGTTGGCGGTCACCGCCATGCCGAGCGACATTAGTGCGGTGCGGGAATTTCTTGAGCGTTCCGAGCTGAGCGTCAAGCGCCAGGTGGTGTTGGAAACGCAAATACTCGAGATCCGCTTGAGCGAAGGTTTTGAAGCGGGTATCAACTGGAACTCGATCCAAGGCCAATTGCAGTATTCCAAAAACGTGCTGGAAAGCGCGGATCCCGTCAGTATTGTCGAAAGCACGGAGAGTGGTCCGGAGATTTTTGCCTCGATTTTCCGGGTTGCGGATATTCGAGATGTGCTTGCCCTGCTGGAGACGCAGGGCACGGTACAGGTGCTGTCCAGCCCGCGAGTGAGCACCGTCAACAATCAAAAAGCGGTCATTCGCGTTGGCACCGACGAGTTTTTTGTGACGGGCGTGAAGAACAATACTACCTCCAGCGCCGCCACCAGCACCTCCTCGCCGGAGATTGAGCTGGCATCTTTTTTCAGCGGCATCTCCCTTGACGTGACGCCGCAGATTTCGGAACAAGGCGACGTAATTTTACATATCCATCCCATAGTGAGCGAGGTGAGCGATCAGACCAAGGAAGTGACGGTTGGTGATTCCAAATTTTCTCTGCCGCTCGCCCTGCGCGACATTCGCGAAAGCGACAGTGTCGTGCGCGCGCGCAGCGGCCAGGTTATAGTTTTGGGCGGGTTAATGCAAAAATCCAGTCGAGCGGTAGATGCCAAACGTCCCTGGTTGGGTTACGTGCCGATCATAGATACTTTTTTCAAAACCAAAAATCGCGCTTCCGCCAAGACGGAGTTGGTGATACTGCTGCGTCCGGTGGTGGTTGGCGAAAATACCTGGCAGGACGAAATCGGCAAATTCCGCGATTTTTCCAGCAAGCTGAATCAGGAGCAGCGCGTCCGGTAAGGTAGCGCCGGGCGCTCGAGCGAGGTGAACATGTATCTCAACCATTTTCAATTGACGGAGAAACCTTTTTCGCTAACCCCGGATACACAGTTTTTTCTCAATTATCGCAGCCATCGAGAGGCCTTGGCGACCCTGAGCTTTGCTTTGCAGGATGGCGAAGGTTTTATCAAAATCGTCGGCGAAGTGGGCACGGGCAAAACCCTCTTGTGCCGCATTCTGCTCGGCAGGCTCGATAAAACCCGCTTTGTCACCGCCTATATTCCGAACCCTTGTCTCTCGCCGGAAGAGCTCAAAACATTTATCGCCGCCGAAATCGGTGCCGATTATCAGCGCACCATGCCTGCCCACGAACTTACTTCCGCCATCTATCGCCGCCTGCTGCAAATTGCGCGGCAGGGCAAACAAGTGGTGTTGGTGGTGGATGAGGCGCAGACCATGCCGCGCGAGACCATGGAGGCTCTGCGCCTCTTGACCAACCTCGAAACCGAAAAACGCAAATTATTGCAGGTGGTTATACTCGGCCAGCCGGAGCTCGACGAGTTATTGCGGCGCGATGACCTGCGGCAACTGAAACAGCGCATAGTATTTGCCGAAAAATTGAGACCCTTCGATCCGGCGGGTGTGGCGGCTTATCTGCAGCACCGGCTCAAAGCGAGCGGCTGCCAGAGAAAATTATTCAGCCCCATGGCGATTTGGCTGCTGACTCGGGCCTCTGGCGGCATACCGCGCCTGATCAATATATTGGCCCACAAGGCCCTGCTGTGCGCCTATGGCAGGGGAGATCAGAAAATTGCCGGGTGGCACGTGGCCAAAGCTGTGCGCGATACACCCGAGTGCACTTCGCGCGGCCGGTTCTGGTGCCGCTTGTGGGGACTGCCAGGGCGAATATTCGTGCCGCGCGTAGCGGGAGTGACACGATGAGTTTGATCAATGACATGTTAAAGGACCTGGACGGCGAACAACCGCCCCGCGAGGCGACTTTGCCGCCGGGGTTGACCGATCCCAAGCCTGCACCGCGGTCCCTCGGCCGTTTGGTTTTGCCGGTGCTTGCCGCTGTGGCGGTGGTCTATGCCCTGGTGGTGGAGCTGAATATTTTTGGACTGATGCCGGAAAAAACCCCGGCGGCGACTGCCGTTCCTCCGCCCATCGCCGTGAATCCAAAATGGCTCAAAGAGCCGCCCGCGGCCAATTCGATACCCGTGGAAAAAGTTGATTTGCCGGCGACGGCCGAAGTCGCGCCGCCACCGGCAACCTCGGCAGCTACATCCGCAGCGACACCCGGAGCTACATCATCCGCAGGGACATCCGCAACTGCAGCCGCGCCTGTGACCGAGGTTCCCGCAGAATCGCCGGTCAGCAACGCAACAGCACGCGTTGAGCCTGCAACGCCAGTTGCAAGCAGCGCAAGCGACGCTCCACCTGCGGAAACTCAGCCTGAGCGGGCTGCGCCTGCAACGGACAATTTTGCCCCGGCGCCCACGGCCATTGAACAGTTGTTGGCAGCCGCTGCGGATGCCGTGCGACAAAATCGGCTCACCACACCCGTCGGTGACAATGCCTACGAACTCTATCGCAGCGTTTTAGTGCTGGCGCCGGGGAACCCTGCCGCCGAGCTTGGCATAGAAGGTATTCGGCAGACCTATCTCGGGTGGGCGGAGAACGCCTTGGCGCAGGGCCGCTCGGCGGTTGCCGCCCAATATTTGCAGCGGGCCCGCGCGGTGGGCGCACCGCCGGAAGTTTTGCAGAGTTATCAGGACCGACTCGCCACTCAAGCGGTCGAGGGCGCGGCGGAATCTGTCGTGCGGGTGCTGCCCGAAGAAACGGTGCTGCCGACGGACGCGGGGGCCGGCGGAACCTTGACGCCCGCGGCGGCGGCGGCGGACGAAACCTCGGCCGCAGACCTGCAGCGCGAGGGCGTCGTTCTGGGCGAAGTAAAAGCCCTCCAGTGGATCGGGCGCGGCGATAGAGTCGAGCAAACCGCAGTGGTCCTCGCCGATCTTTACGCGGCGGCGGGGGCGACGGACAAACTTGCCGAACTGCAGGGCCGCCTGGTCAATCGCGCGAGCTCGGCCGCCGCTTATGCCGGCGCCCAACGGGCGCTGCGGCAGCGGGATTTTACCGGTGCCGCGCAGCAGCTGGCCGCGGTGCAATACACCGGGGCCGCCGAAGAGCGCCGCCTGCGCACTCTGGCGGGTATTTACCAACACCTCCAGGATTACGCCCGCGCGCTGCCGCTGTACCGCCAGTTGGTGAGTACTGAGGGGCGGAACGTGCAGGATTGGTTGGGTCTGGCGGTGAGCGCCGACGCCGAAAAAATGCCCGCGGCGGCGCGCGAGGCTTACCAAAATGTTCTGCTTCTTGTGCATCCGGATCCCCGCGTCATGCACTTTGCCCGGCAGCGGCAGCAGGACTTGTCCCTTTCCAGCAGTAGCAGGTGAAGCAGTGGATCCAGCAAGCGCTCCCAAACGAATTCGGATCGGCGATATTTTAGTTGCCCAGCAGATCATCAGTCAGCAGCAGCTGGAAACCGCGCTGTCGGAGCAGAAAAAAACCGGCTACAAACTCGGCCGCCAGCTGGTGGCGCTCGGTTTTGTCGAAGAAAATACCCTGCTGAGTTTTTTATCCAAGCAGCTCAATTATCCCTTTATCG
>DJFO01000201.1:271-3187 GCA_002432555.1 Marinagarivorans sp. UBA5870 | reverse complement strand
GAATCGGAACTGCTGGATATTCTCGATATCGCCTACAGCCGGGCGAGTGAAATTGCCTCTCTCGCGGAACAGCTGCACGACGAGTTGGAAGGGGACGCCGTCGATATTGCGGACATTGTCACGGCGGCGGAGGACATGGACGCGCCGGTTATCAAGCTGCTGCAAAAAATATTTGAGGAAGCCATCAACAGTCGGGCGTCGGACATTCATATAGAGCCGGACGAAACCGTGTTGCGCATCCGCCAGCGAATCGACGGTGTCCTGGTCGAGCAGGTGATGAACGAAAAGCGCATTGCCGGCGCTCTGGTGGTGCGGCTGAAACTCATGTCGAGCTTGGATATTTCNNCTGTCGACCATGCCGGTGCAGTACGGCGAATCCGTGGTGATGCGTCTGCTCGACCATTCCGCCGGCATTCGGCCGCTCGCCAAGGTGGGCATGCCAGAGAATTATATAAAGCTGTTTCGCAACGTGATCACCCGGCCGCACGGCCTGGTGCTGGTGACCGGGCCGACCGGGAGCGGCAAAACCACCACGCTCTACGGCGCGCTCTCCGAACTCAATACGCCGGAAAAAAAGATTATTACCGTGGAGGATCCGGTTGAATACCGTTTGCCGCGCATCAGCCAGGTGCAGCTGCATGAAAAGATCGGCCTCACTTTCAGTACCGTATTGCGCGCGACCCTGCGACAGGACCCCGATATTTTGCTGATCGGTGAGATCCGCGACTCGGATTCGGCGGAGATCGCCTTGCGCGCCGCCATGACCGGTCACTTGGTATTGTCCACCCTGCACACCAACGACGCGGTGACTTCCGCGCTGCGATTGCTCGATATGGGCGTTGATCCCTATTTAGTAGCCTCGAGCTTAAAAGCGGTCATAGCCCAGCGCCTGGTGCGCAAAGTCTGCGTACATTGCGCCGCGCCCTACACGCCCAACGCGCAGGAATTGCAGCTGATTCGCCGTATGACCTGCAGCCAGACCCCCGACATCAGCCGTATGCGCAAAGGCACCGGCTGCCCCCACTGATTTAATGGGGGTTACCTCGGCCGGGTCGGCGTTTTCGAATTACTGGAAATCAACGCCGCCATGGCCGACGCCTTGCGCGACGGCAGCGTGCGCCAGTTCAACCAGGCGGCCCACGCCCACGAAAATTATCGCCCCCTCAGCAAGAGCGCCCTGGATTTCACCTTGCAGGGAATCACCACGGTGGACGAGGTATTGCGCGTGTCGGCGGAGGTGGAGGACGAGAGCTTGAGCGAGGTGGCCGGTTAAATTATGCCGAACTTCGAATATCAGGGGCGCTCCGCGCAGGGGCAAGTCGCCAAGGGGCAGTTGGAGGCGGCCAATACCGATGCCGCCGCGACGCTGCTGCTCGAGCGTGGCATTACCCCGGTTAGCATTCGCCAGCTCGCGGCGGCGGGGGCCAAGACCGATATTCAGCTGGGTGCGCTGCTCGGCGCCGACAAAGTGAAACCGATCGACCTGATCATGTTCTGCCGGCAGATGTACACCATCACCAAGTCCGGCATTCCGTTGGTGCGCGGTATCCGCGGCCTCGCCGCCGGTTTGAAGCACCTGGAGTTTCAGCGGGTGCTCAACGACATCACCACCCGCCTGGAAGGCGGATCCGGTTTGTCGCCAGCCATGGCCAAACACCCCAAGGTGTTCAATAACCTGTTCGTCAGCATGATCAATGTTGGCGAGAGCACTGGCAGTTTGGACCAGGTATTTTCCCAGATGGCCTTTTATATGGAGCGAGACGAGGAAACCCGCAAGAGCATCAAATCCGCCACACGCTATCCGATGTTCGTGATCATCGCCTTGGCAATTGCCATCGCGGTGGTCAATGTGGCGGTGATTCCGAAATTTGCCGACATGTTCAAGCAGTTTGGTGCGGAGTTGCCGGTGGTGACCAAAATTCTCATGTGGACCTCGGATCTATTTGTCAATTATTGGTGGGCGCTGTTGCTTGGGACCGGCGGCACGGTCGCTGCCGTCTGGTACTACCTGGATACCCCCCAGGGGGCGATTTTCTGGGGGCGCAAAAAACTGAGGTTGCCGGTGATCGGCAGCATTATCGACCGGGCTTCNNCTCGCCATGAAAATCGACCGCATTCGCCGCGGTATCGAACGCGGTGACAGCCTGTTGCGCACCCATATACAGGCGGAAATGCTGTCGCCGCTGGTGCTGCAAATGATCGCGGTGGGCGAGGAGAGCGGTAAGGTGGAGGAACTGCTGGCGGAAGTGGCGGATTTTTATGAACGGGAAGTGGACTACGACCTGAAAAAACTTAGTGACAGTATCGAGCCGATCTTGATCATATTTATGGCCGGTTTCGTCGCCGTGCTCGCCCTCGGTATTTTTCTGCCCATGTGGGACATGTACAACGTGCAGAAAAATGCGCAGTAGAATCAGCTCCCAGCTCGGGGAACCGAATATAGGTAGCGGAGAAAGCGATTCGAACAAGTAATAAAAGAAACCTGATACTGGTCATCAATGCTCTTGAGCGCGGTTGGTCTGTCCGCTGCTGCTTCATTTCAACGAGCATATTCGCAGGTCCCGGCCTCGTTGAAATGCTGCGAGCATCCGCCTTCACCTCTTCGACGCAACAAAGTGCGCAGCGAGACCTCAGCCTCTTCGCAGGCGCACCATCGAAGTGCGCCCGCCACTCCCGCCTCTTTGATCCAAACAATTAATTGTTCGCGTTCCAGAACCAACGTTTGATCGTCCGCGCCGTTCTGCTCGCCTATCCTGACACCGTAGCCATGATCCGTACTGAGTAGTACGTTTTAACCATTGCTCCGTTCTGTAAGTGGTGCGATTCTGCCCAAAGCTTTTACAAACCCGATAGACGCGTTATGGAAAGATTTATTGCAGGGATATTCCTTATAGGCGTCAGCGTTTCGTCACAGTC
>DJFO01000201.1:0-238 GCA_002432555.1 Marinagarivorans sp. UBA5870 | reverse complement strand
CGGGAAAAATTGGTGTACACAGGTTTGTGCATACCCAGGGGAGCGGTCGCCGAAGCGAATATTTTAGATCAAGCTAGCGCCACAAATGCGAGGCACAGTCGCCCAGGCGTCGCTTCGGAAACCAAACTGCAAAATTACCCCGATAGGCTTCTGGAGGTCTTTGAATTGTGCGGGCGCACAGATAAAGATCAATGTTGTGAGCAAGAAGACCAGGCAGCTTTAACAGAACAGCTTTAAC
>DJFO01000121.1 GCA_002432555.1 Marinagarivorans sp. UBA5870 | reverse complement strand
CCAGCCCTGATCTTCGGTGCCGAATTGGTGGGGGCCGTAAATGCAGCTCATGCGGAATACCACCGCGGGTATTTTCCAGGTGCGGGCGTAGTCCAGCACATATTGATCGGCAGCGCCTTTGGAACAACCATAAGGGCTGTGGAAATCCAACCTTTGCGCCTCGGTTATGCCCTGCGCATGACGGGGATCGGCCGGTTGGTAGCGGTCGCCCATCCGCTCCAGCGCGACATCTTCCAGGGCGCCGTAAACTTTATTGGTGGAGGTGAACAGCAGCGGTGGCGGCGACTTCATGCGGCGCAGCGTCTCGAGAATATTCAAAGTGCCGCGCACATTGATATCAAAATCCTTTTGCGGATCCTCGATGCTGCTGGTCACTGCCACCTGGGCTGCGAAATGAAAAATGCGCGCCGCGCGGTGCACGGCGTCGCGCACCAGGTGCGCGTCGCGCACATCAGCGATCTCCAACTGGACACGGTTGCCGTAGGTCTCGCACAACCACTCGAGATTGCGCTCTACTCCCGCCCGTCCCAGGTTGTCGAAAATCAACACTTTTTCGCCCTCGGCCAGCAGCCGCGCCGCCACGTTGGTACCGATAAATCCCGCTCCGCCGGTGATGAGCACGNNGTGGTAAACGCTGGCGGCGAGCTTGTGCAGCCCTTCAAGGCCGCTCTCCTGCCACACTCGATAAATCAACTTCGGCGTGCCGTCGGCCATTTTGAGCCCGAAGTGGTAGTGGCGTTCGTCTTCATGAAAACCGTCCTGGTGACTTTCGTACGGATGCAGGTCGTGGGCGGAATACCAGTACACGCGATCGACCGGGGCCTCCAAGGCATCCATCAAAGTTTTCACTTGAACGATTTCATCGTGGCGCCAAGTGGAATAGCCGACTTCGGTCAACCAAATTTCCGGCGCGACTTGGTGTTTTTCGAGCACCGCGCGAATTTGCGCGAGTTTGTCCTGCCAGGAGCCGCCTTCGAATTCCCAGGTGCCGGGAAAACCGTGCAGCCCCACGGCGTCGATGTGAGCAAGGCCACCGCGCGAGGCGATTAAATCAAGCCAATTGGGGTCCGTCGGGCACATACCGGCCAGCACGGTTTTTTTGCCGCGGTGACGCGCCCAATGTGATGCCATGCCGATCATCTGGGTAAAGATTTTCCAGTCCGGGTCCAGGCGCCAGTCCCAGTCGTTCAAATTATTGGGCTCGTTCCACAGCTCCAGCCATTCGAAGTGCGCGCCGTAGGTGGTGATCATAACGTCGATAAAATCGGCGTAGTCTTTAGGATTACGCGGCGGCGACGAACTTTTTGCCACTATTCCAAGCGACGGCGGGGTATAGGTAAAACAGGGCAAAAGCTCTACTTCCGCGGCGACCTTTGGGATCAACCAATCGAACCACTCGCGCCCGCCGGGAGAGTGCCACTCCGCCCAGGACAAACCCGTGCGCAACCGGCGGATTCCCAGCGGCCGCAAATCCGCGAGCACCTTTTCCGCGCGCTCGTATTCGCCTGGGCGCAGCCATTCCAATACGCCGAGGCGCGCCTGTGTTGCCGGCCAATCAAACGTCCCGCTCATAGGCTCAACCCCCTGCTGGACAGTTCGCTGCGCATATGGTCGACGCGATCCTCCGCCTGTTGATGACGCAGCCACGCGGCGAGTTCACCCAAGCCGTCGGCGAGGCTGACGCGTGGGCGGTAATCGAGCAGCGAACGCGCTTTCTGAATGTCCGCAAAACAATGGCGTATGTCGCCCACCCGGTATTCGCCGGTAATTTCTGGTCCCAGGTGCTCCCGCTGCAATACTTGTCCTATCTGGGTGGCTATTTCGTTGATGGAATAATGATTGCCGCTGCCGACGTTAAAAACTTCACCGTTGGCGGCATCGCTTTCCAACGCGAGCAGGCAGGCCTGGGCTACGTCGTGCACGCTGACGAAATCGCGCCTCTGTTGGCCGTCCTCAAAAATAATCGGCGGTTTGTTGTTGAGCAGTCGCGACGCAAATATGGCAAGCACACCAGTGTAGGGATTCGATAGGGCTTGGTGCGGGCCGTAAATATTGAAAAATCGCAGCGCGACGGTGGGAATCCCGTAAGCGGCGCCGATCATGAGACAGAGTTTTTCCTGGTCGTATTTCGATAAAGCGTACACCGAAGAGGGGCAGGGGGTTTTGGTTTCCGGCGTGGGAATCGGTTGCAATTCCTCCCCCGCGCCGTTGCGCAATTCCCATTGGCCGGCTTTCAGTTCCGCAAGACCTCGCTGCGATGGGGTGAGCACATTGCCGGCGGAATCCCGGTAGTAACCTTCGCCATAGAGGCTCATGCTCGAAGCGACCACCAGTTTTTTTACAGGCCGTTTCGCCAGCGCCTCGAGCAGCAGCGCGGTACCGCGGTTGTTGACGTCGGTGTAATAGTCGATCTGATACATGCTTTGGCCGACGCCGACGGCGGCAGCGAAGTGGTACACCGCGTCGACGTCCTCGAGCGCGTCTTTTACCTTGGCCGCGTCGCGCACGTCGCCGCGGATGAGTTCCACGCGTCGGTTGAGGTAAGCAGGCCAGGCGGTGGAACCGTGCACCTGTTCCGTCAAATTATCCAGCACCCTCACTTGATAACCCTCCGCAAGCAGCCGATCCGCCAGGTGAGAGCCGACAAATCCGGCGCCGCCGGTAATCAGAATGCGCAGGCTCATAGGCTCATCTCTCCCGTTCCGCTCGGTGAACGTTTATGCATCTCGTTCTGCAGCGCCGCGAACGCCGCGTTGTTTTGCAACAGCTGGTCGAAGTAGTCGATGGTGCGCAGCAATCCCTCGGTGAGACCTATGCGGGGCTCCCAATTCAGCAGGCGCTGGGCCCGCCCTATATCGGGGCGGCGTCTGACGGGGTCGTCTTTCGGTAGCGGGTGAAATACCACGTGCGAGGAGGATCCCACCAACTGAATAATTTTGGTTGCCAGCTCCAACACAGTGAATTCTTCGGGATTGCCGAGGTTAACGGGGCCGACCACATGGCGCGGGGAATCCATAAGCGCGCGTATGCCGGCTATTAAATCGTCCACGTAACAGAAGGAGCGCGTCTGGCTGCCGTCACCGTAAATCGTGATCGGCTGGTTGAGCAGGGCCTGGACGATAAAATTCGAAACCACGCGGCCGTCGTGCGGCTGCATAAACGGCCCATAAGTATTGAAAATGCGGGCAATTTTCACTTCCACCCCGTGCATGCGATAATAATCCATGCAAAGGGTTTCGGCGCAGCGTTTGCCTTCGTCGTAACAGGCGCGCGGGCCNNTCTTCCGTCTGCGGATGAACATGGGGGTTGCCATAAACCTCGCTGGTCGACGACTGAAATATTTTTATGCGGCGCTTCGCGGCGATCTTTAATAAATTGCTGATTCCCTCGGTGCTGGTCCGGATCGTTTGCAGAGGGTCTTCTTGATACTGCACTGGCGAGGCGACGCAGGCCATGTTATAGATTTCATCAACCTCGATATCCAGCGGATCACTGACATCCTGCTCAATGACCGAAAACCGCTCGTAAGCCTCGAGCTGGTGAAGGTTTGTTCTGTTTCCGCTGGAAAAGTTATCCAAACATATGACGTTGTGACCCTCCTCCAAAAGTAGTTTGCACAGATTTGCGCCGAGAAATCCGGCGCCGCCGGCGATCAATATTTTTTTTCGTATGATTCGTATCATTGTCTGCCCTTGCGTTGAAAACACTTTCTTCTGGTCCGGTCCGCGGCGGCGCGAGCCGGGATTGTCCGCTGGATACTGTCCCGAAAAGCAAAGTGCCAGCGGAGGTGTATTCAGCCGTCGCAAAAATGGTCGCCGACAAATCAATTCAGCCGACGCCTCGATAATTGCGGAGATTTTCTCGTGCTGCGGAAGTGATACTGCTCGCGTCACCGGGGTGAGGTGCTGCGAAGTTCCGCAAAGCGATTAATATGCCAAAAATCCGCTCTAATAAGCACGGCGCAGAATTCNNAAACTTTTCGAGCGAAACTTACCATCGCTTGTAATATTTACAGGTAGAAGGAGCTCGTGTTTCGCTCAGGGTGCGAATTAAACGGGGCGGAACCAATGATTATTCGCTGCGCTACTTTTGCGACCTTGCGCTGCATTAGCCAATTTTTTTGGTAGAAGGATGATAGTCTTCGAGGATCAAGCGGGATTGCAAAAAAAGCCGCGTTTCGATTCGCGGCGGCTTAAAAAAGCTCCGCTCCGTGCTTCGGGTGCTGATTGTTTTTATTCATCAGCCCAGCGCTGCGCAGAATCGTTCATCAGAAAAATTCCAGCTTATAACGCAAGCCATAAATGGAATGGACAATTTCGCCATCCTCTCCGGCACCCGCCGCTTTCAGCTTGCGGCGCAGGTTTTTGATATGGCTGTCAATGGTTCGATCGTTGATGATCCTATGACCCGGGTACACCCGGTCGAGCAGCTCATCGCGCGAGAATACCCGCCCGGGAAATTGCGCGAGTGTGGTGAGGACGCGAAATTCGATCGGCGTTAAATCAATGGGTTTGCCATTGAGCCTGGCTTTGTATGCGGCGAAGTCGAAAGCGAGTTTGGCGGCCGAGTAGGGTGTCGGTCCGTTTGCCTCCGCGCGTTTTAGAATCGCTTTCACCCGGAATACCAGTTCGCGCGGACTGAAGGGTTTGCAGATATAGTCGTCGACGCCGCTTTCGAAACCGAGCAGACGGTCCTGCTCCTGGTTGCGGGCGGTCAACATGACCAACGGAATCTGGGAAAATGAACGGATCTGCCGACAGAGGGAAAATCCGTCGACACCGGGCAGCATGACGTCCAACAATATGAGAGACGGATTTGTGGTCCGAACAACCTCCGCCAGCCGCGATCCATCTTCCAACCAGAGTGAATCGAAATGATCCGCTTTGAGATAGTCGATGATAAGGCCGGCGAGCTTTGGCTCGTCCTCGACAATTATTACGGTAGCGGGTTTAGCAGTGGCGGGGTTAACGGTCTCTGACATGCTCATCTGCCTCGGGAAATTTGAGCGTTATGTGCAAGCCCCCCAGTTCGACCGAGGTCTTGGCTTGGATGGTGGCCTGGTGAGCCTCGGCGATCGTTCGGCAAATCGGCAGGCCCAACCCGGTGCCGCCGCGCGCGCGATTGCGTGACGGCTCCTGGCGATAAAATCGCTGAAACAGCTGCGCCAGCTTCTCTGCCGGGACGCCGGGCTCGGAATCGCTCAGCTCGACGATCACCTGTTCGCTGATGCGCCGCGCCTGCAGTCGAACACGGCCGCCCGGGTCTGTGTAGCGGAACGAGTTTTCCAACAGATTCAGAAACAGCTGGTGCAGCCGGACGGGATCAGCATTCAGCACCAGAGGTTCCTGCGTGATATCGCGTATTACCCTTATTTCCCTCGTCGCGTATTTGCGCTCCATATTGACGAGCGCGACATCGAGAATTTCTCGCAGGTCCACCCGTTGAAAGTTGTACTGCAGTTTGCCCACATCCGCCAGGGCGAGATCGAACAAGTCGTTGACCAGCTTATTGAGAATTTGCACTTCGGCGCCCAAGGATGACAAGGAGCTGGCGGAGAGGGGCCGTATGCCGTCTTCAATGGCTTCGAGTTCACCCGTTAGTATCGAGAGCGGCGTCCTCAGTTCATGCGACACATCGGCGATAAAGTTGCGACGCATTTCGTCCCGCTCCTGATGGAGTCGCATGATTTCGGCATTGAGGGCTTTTGCTTTTTGATATTCNNCTGCCAAACGGATCGCCAGCACCAACGCAGCGACGTAGAGGCAATAAGCCCAGCCAGTGCGCCACGGCGGTGGGTCGACTATGAGCTCGAGCGTATCGCTGGTTTCGCTCCAGTTGCCGTCGCTGTTTTGAGATCTGACGGCAAAGGTATAGCGCCCGGCGGCAAGATTGGTATAGGTGGCCGCGGTCCGGTTGCCCACGTAATTCCAGCGATCCTCAAAATTCTCGAGCCGGTAAGCGTATTGATTCCAGTAGGACAGGGGATAACTGAGTCCGGCAAACGAAAAAGTGACGGAGTGCTGCCGGTGGTTCAACTGAAGGCTGGCGGTATTGAGCACGCTGCGGGCCAGCGGGGATCCGGGCCGACCAATTTCAAGCTCCTCGTTAAACAGTTTTACGCCGGTGATATGCACCGGAAAATTAGAGGTTCTCGATCCTATGGTGCGCGCATTGAACAGGCTGAGGCCGTCGGCGCCGCCGGCGTATACCTGGTCCTGTGGCGTCACGAGCCCGGCGCCGCGATTGATATTGCTGCTCACTAGGCCATGGGCTTCGTTAAAAACCTCAGTGCTTAAATCATTGGGGTTGACCTTAAAAAGTCCATCGATCGTAAATAACCACAGGTAGCCGCCCGAGTCCTGTGCAATGCGTGTCACACTCGTCAAGGCGAGCGTGCGATTTTGCTCCAACCGGAAAAATTGCCCCGTCTGCCGATTGTAGACATAGGCACCTTGGTCGAGCGTGCCCACCCAGATGCGTCCAGCGGAATCTTCAAAGAGGGTGCGGATCCGCAATGTGGTAAGCGCCGTTTTGACGCGACTGCCGGGGTGCGAATGTTGGGTGAGGCGCCCATTCGGCGTGTACTCATAGAGGCCACCGAGCGTACCTATCCAATGGTGGCCCCGACTGTCGAGTAAGAGGGAGTAGGCATGATTACTGTTGATTTCATCCGCGCCGGATTTGAAGGTTTCCCTTTTGAACTGCCCCGTATGATGATCGAGCACGAGAACGCCTTTTTCCCCTTCGGTCGCAAACAGGGTGCGGTCCGGGCCGGGCAGGACATCCCACAAATAAGCGCTATCGATCGTCGTGGGATCATTCTGCCGCGCGACAAAATGCCGTACCGTCTGCGCCGCGGGATCCACCCAATACAGACCGTCACCCCAAGTTCCGATCCAGAGATATCCGTCGACGGTTTGCCGTATGGCCGTCACGGGAGCCGCCCCGATATTCCAATGGGCCCGGTGGGTGCCGGAGTAATTTTCGAAGGTATTCGTGACGGGGTCAAAACGATTGAGGCCGCGCTCGGTGCCAATCCACACTTGCTCCCGCCGGTCCAGTAGCACACTCAAAATGCCGCTGTCATTCAAGCTATTTTCGCC
This sequence comes from Marinagarivorans sp. UBA5870, assembly GCA_002432555.1. The sequence continues at coordinate 9,510 of DJFO01000121.1, read as the reverse complement.
GGCGGGTCGGTGTCGGTAGGTCTGAATGGCGGCGTGCTGTCGGTTGACGAGGTCTATCCCGGCCGGATAGAGACTCACCCACAGATTTTTTTCGGCGTCTTCAAAAGTGAAGATGGTTTTATCCGAGCCAATGCTGTCCGGGTCGTGCGGATCGTGCTGATAATGAATAAAACCGTCCGTCGTCTCGTCATACCGCATCAAACCACCTCCGTCGGAATTTATCCAAAGCACGCCATTGCTGTCCAGCAATAAATGCCACACATAGGCATTGGGTCGGCTGCCGCTGCCCTGGTGATAATAATGTTGGAGCTTCTGCCGGCTGGGGTCGAGCCGGCTGAGGCCGCCTCGATGCATGCAGAACCATAAATACCCTTGCGCATCCAACGTAATTCCGCGCACGTCGTTGTCGGGTAATCGGTCGGGAAATTCAGGGGTATTCATCAAATGCTCGAAAGTACCAGTGCGCGGCTGAAAGCGCACGAGTCCCGACTGTCGACTGCCGATCCAGACAACGTCATCGGACTCGAAGAAAAACTCTCGAAATTCGTTGTTGCCGTCGCTGAACTGAGGGTGCAACGGCGTCATGAAATATTTTATCCGCACCCGGTCGGCATCTATCACGGCCAGTTGGCTCGACATACCCACGTAGATTTGATTGCTCGGACTCAAGCCCACCGAGGTTATGGGCGCAAAACCCTCTGCACCCGCTGGCGATCCCAAAGGGAAAGGCTCAAAAGTTTCCCGGTCGGCGTCGAAGCGACACAAATCTGTGTCGGTCGCAACCCAGACCACGTCTGAGTGATCCACCACCATGCCTCTGATGGAACCCGAGCAATAATCCTCCTGCTGTTCCAGATAAGTGCGCAATTCTACGCCATCGTAGCGGTATACCTTGTCCCCTGCGAACCACATCATCCCCTTCTGGTCTTGGGCTATAAAAGGCAGGGGACCTGCCGGACGTCTGTCGCTGGGCAGGTACTGGAATAAATGCTCGAAACGCATATTCTGGTTGGCGACTGCGTTTACGGCCAGGGCGGCTTGCAAGATGAGGATCAGCCAATTGAAGGGAGAGAACCAAGCTGGGAAATTCAGCTCGGCGCGGCAGAGGGAATTCATTATGAGCGACTCTTTTTTAATAACCGCGTTCCACTTGGGGCGTGGCCCGCGGACGCACCCAGTGTATTGAGTTTAATTCGATTTGTTAAGACGTAGGCAAGCAGCTGGCAAGTCGTCCGCCGACCTGTCGGAAGATTGGCGACTATTTTCCGCCATCTCCGCTCGTCGGCGCAGTCCTATGAACGTTTGTGCTGCCATTCACAGTTTCCCCCTGCGGGCTGTCGCATTTAAAGCAATTTGAAGTGCCTCTCCATATTTACTGCATATTTGGCCAATAGAGTTGCTATATCAGCCGATGGGCAATTTGCCGCCTCGCGAAACAAAAAAACGGTCCTGGTGCGGTTCAGACGTCTCAAGCCGACGGATTGTTGCTAATAAAAACTAACCCAGTGAGAAAATCATGAGAGGACTCGCCCGAATTTTTCCGGTCATCCGGGTCACGGTTGCCGGGGGAATTTTGCTTATTTTCACGGCCTGTGGAGGTGCACAGGTGCCAGCGGGGTCGAACAGTTCTTCCAGCAGTTCTTCGAGCAGTTCTTCGAGCAGTTCCTCAAGCAGTTCTTCTTCGAGCGGGCTGGCCGGAGATAATTGCGCCCCCGGCAATCTGGCGCTGGGCCGACCCGCGCGGGAATCGTCCAACGATAACAGTTCGGGCGCCGCCTCAGCGGCATTTGATGGCGATCTCGCAACCCGCTGGTCCAGTGCCTATGAAGACGGTCATTGGTTGAGTGTCGACCTGGGAGCCGAGGCGCTCCTGTGCGCGGTGGAGCTGGTGTGGGAAACGGCCTACGCCAGGGGTTATCAGCTGGAAATTTCGGCCGACGGAATCCAATGGAGTAGGGCGTACACGGAAAATAGCAGCGACGGCGCAACCGATTGGATTGTGATGGACCCGAATATAAGGGCACGGCATATCCGTGTTCTGGCCGTTGAACGGGCCACGGAGTGGGGTATGTCCCTGTGGGAGTTCAAGGTGCAGGGATCTTACGAGGGTCGCCCAGTCGCCGATTTTGCCATCAGCCCCGCGGCGGTGACGGTGAATACCGAAATCACTCTCGACGCAACAGGAGCGTTTGACGCGGACGGTGCGATTACCGGATTCGATTGGGCGATCACGCCACCATCCGGTACCGGCTGGAATGGCACGGGTAGAGTCGCCCAGTTCACGCCCAAAATCGCCGGCACCCACCAGGTGACACTGACGGTTACCGATCGCGCGGGCAACCAGACGTCCAATAAGCGCACATTTGCGGCGACGGCCGAGATGACCGGCAACCCCGTTTGCTCACGCGCGTATTTTTGCGAGGGTTTTGAAAATGGCTTCGGCACCGGCACGCAAGCCGGGAACGCGCAGCGCTCGCGTATCGACGAGACCCAGGGAGCGAACGGATCACGCCGCTCATTTTATTACAGCACTGCTCGCGGCCAGGGTTGCGCAAAACAATCTCGTTCAGGTCGTCGGTTGCAGCGCGGACGATGCGGCCTGCGCCGGCAGTTTTGTCGATGCGTTTGGTCTGAAGGTTTTTCGGCGCCCATTGACGGCGGAGGAGAGGACCACCTACGTGAAATTATTTGTCGATGGAGCCAATTTTTCCGACGGCGCGCAGCGGGTAATCAAGGGAATGCTGATTTCACCCAATTTTCTCTACCGCCCGGAAATGGGCGTCGCACAGGGAAATGTTTACCGTCTGACGCCCTACGAGACCGCCGCGCTCCTGTCCTATAGTTTTATCGCATCGACACCCGATGCGACCCTGCTGACGGCGGCCGCCAACAATCAACTGCAGACCCCGGCGCAATTGGTGGCGCAAGTGCAGCGCCTGTTACAGTCGCCCAAAGCGAGTGGCGCTATCTTATATTTTGCCCGCCAATGGTTGCACGTGACTGGCTTTAAGGACGTCACCAAGAACACCGCCGTATTTCCCGGCTTTACGCCGGCGGTGAAAGAGGCCATGGGTGTGGAGTTGGAAAAATTCGTGGCCAGTGTTCTTTTGGGATCCGATACCGTGTTCGGTGACCTCTATGTCTCCGACCACACCTACGCCAATCCCGCGCTCGCGAATTTTTACGGCCTGAGCGGCGGTACCGCTGACTATGGCCTGGTCGATTCCGCGGGCGAACGGGGTGGAATATTAAAGCTGGGTGCCTGGCTCGCGACCCAGGGCAAAGCGGGGGATACGTCGCCCGTGCTGCGTGGGGTGTTCGTGCGCAAGCACCTGCTTTGCCAACACATGCCATCGCCGCCGGCCAATTTGCAGATCAACATTCCCGACCGCAAACCCGGCGTGCCGACCCGTGAACAGTTTTCCCAGCATTCCGCCGACGCGGTGTGCGCCACCTGCCACCAATATATTGATGACCTCGGATTCGGTTTCGACACCTTCGATGGGGACGGCAGCGCGCGACCGGAGCCGGACGATTACGGCCTCATAACAGGCCTGAACGAGCTGTCCGGCAGCGATTCCCATTCTTTCAAAGGCGTGCATGAGNNCGCCTCCGCCGACAGCGCCGCCGCCTGCGTGGTGGAGCAATTTCAGATTTTTGCCACGGGGCAAGTGGAACAGGATGAGTGCGCCGTGCACGGTGTGGCCACACGCTGGAAAAACGGAGGTTATGCATTGCTGGTTCTGTGGCAAGAAATCGTGTCCTCACCCACCTTTCTGCTGCGCCGCTAAGGAGACCACCATGAAAAGAAGAGACTTTATTCGCCTGACTTCCGCGGCCATGGCAGGGGCACAGCTGCCGCTGCATTTAACCTTGGTCCGCTCGGCCATTGCGCAAACCAGCGGTGCTCGGCCAAAACGCGCTCTGTTTGTTTTTACTCCGCACGGCGGCGGCCCGTCCTTTGATCGACCCAATCTCTGGCACCCGACGGTGAGCAATGGCCAGTTGGTCATGAACGAATTGTCCGCTCCGATGAACAGTGTGAAACAACACATGGTGTTTATCGACGGCATGTCCATGTACGGGAATCCCCACGGCATCGGTGACGGCCATAAACAGGGCAATCGCAAAGCGATGACCGGCAACGGTCCCAACTCCCTGGATATCGTCATAGGCGATCACTTTCGCAATCAAACGCCGTTCGGATCGGTCCAGATGGGCGTGATGCCGAACCGGTTCGACCACCACGACACACCGGCCTACCGCAATGGCCAGCAGGTGCCGTTCCTCGATAATCCGCGGGACCTCTACACCCGCCTGTTTTCCCAGGGCAGTACCGCAGCGGGCAACCCGGACGTCGATATACTTTCGAGCGCCGCCGCGGAGCTGACGCGTCTGCAGACCCGGCTCGGCCAGTTGGAGCGGGAGCGTCTGGAAGAGCACGCGGACAATCTTGCGCAGCTGGAGCAGCGCCTGAACACCCTGCCGGCGGTCAGCTGCCGCAATCCCTCCATCAGCATGACCGGCGTGCCCAACAGCGCCAATGACGAAAGCGGCATAGATGCGATTGCGCGGGTGATGCGGGAGATCTGCTGCCAGGCCCTCGCCTGTGATTTGACCCGCAGTGTGCATTTTCTCTTTGGGCACGAAGCCAACGGCATACGTCTGCCCGGTTACCGCGCCTATGATCACGACGCTTCCCACAATGACGTGGCGGGCGAGTGGCTGGGGTATCGGAAATATTGGGCGACCCAGCTGGCGAGCTTCATCAATAACCTTGCCACTACAACGGATGGGGCAGGGAGCTTGCTGGATAACACCCTGATGATGCACTACAGCGAAATCGGCCATTCCAACAGCCACGATTACAACCGTGTGCCTTTTTTCTTGGCGGGGGGCAAAAACTTCGGTTTAAAAACCAACCAGAAGATTACCTACACCCACAACAGTCGCTACGATCCCAACGGCCAGCCCCACACCCGTCTGCTCGCGACCATCGGGCAGAAAATGGGCCTGAACATGACGCAGTTCGGCGATGGGGACGGCGTCCTTGGGAATATCAGCGAGTTGTTCGCCTGAACCGTCTTCTCTACCCGGAGAGGCACTTGGCTTCATTTCCCGAACGATGGGAATGAAGCCTTTTTTGTCATGCCCACTCCGCTGCGTCCCAAGCCTTGGTAACTATTGCTGCTGTGTGGCTATTGCTGNNGGCTGCTGGTGACTGTGGCTGCTGTTATTCCTCCGTGCTTTCTAATGCTCCGCTCAAGACTCCCTCAAACGGCTGATTCAGGTTTCACGGCGTAATACCGTTTGGAGGATGTGCTCGCAACCCATTGAAAACAGATTTAAATCGTTCGGACTCGGAGGCTTTTTCACTGCAAACCTGAAGAGACTCTCGAAACCGCATTAAAAAAGGCCGGTAAATAACTGGGACAAAAAGGATTCAATTGAAAGAATTGCGAGGAGCTTGATTTTAAGACGACCGGTCATATATATTTCCCACACCCTGGTGCCGAGAGCTGTGCATGAGCAAGCGCGATCAAAAGAAAGAAGAGATTCTCCTCGCTGGCATCGATGTGATGCGTCGCAACGGCTACAACGGCACCAGCGTCAAGGACATAGTCGACGCGGCGGGAGTCCCTAAGGGCTCGTTTTACAACTATTTCGAAAGTAAGGAAGCCTTTGCCCTGGAAGCGGTTGAATTCACTGCAAATGCCGGACGCGAAGCGGCGGAGGCCGTACTCGGCAACCGCCAGGTGGCACCCCTGTCGCGTCTGCGGGCCTACTTTGAAAACAGCATTCAGAACGCCTGCTGCAACGAATTTCGCGAGGGCTGTTTTCTCGGCAATATGTGCCAGGAGATGGCGGATACTTCCGATACTCTCCGGCAGATGCTCAACCGCAAGCTCAAACAGCTCACCGCTCTGTTGGCCGAGACCATCCGACAAGCGCAAGAGCAGGGGGCAATTACCCGGACGCTGGATCCCCAACAGACAGCGGAGTTTCTCTTTAACGCCTGGGAAGGCGCCATCATGCGGTCCAAGGCTTCCAAAAGCCGCGAGCCTTTGGACGCATTCTTAAACATGCTGACAATCATTCTTTAAACAAGTCCGAAGAGCGCCGTCTTTGGAGCGAAAATAAACCGACCGGTCATAATGATTAAGACGACCGGTCACCTGGAGGGAGTCGACAATGAAGCAGATTTGGCTAGGGTTTTGGGTGGTTTTAGGGGCAATAGCCCTTGCCCGCGGGGCCGCGGCAGACAGCGCTACCGCGAGCGTATTCGTCACTACCGCATTGCAGAGCACATTTGATGCATCACACTGCAATCGTTGGGCAGCTGGCTTCGATAATGATTTTTTGGTGCCGGGAAGCCGCGACCAGGACTACACCTACGGTTTGAGCGCCCTGCACACCGGCGAAGACAACCGGCATTTTTACGCGCGTCCCCTGGCTCTCATCGATCGGGCGCTGAACCTCGATGAAGGCACGCGGCATGGGCTGGAACTGGGACTCTACGGCTTCACCCCGGAAAAAATCGACGTGGCGCACGCGGACTTCGAAGACCGGCCATACGCGAGCCTTATTTACGCCGCCACCCGCAGCGAGCGAATTTATCCTCTGGCGGGAACCGTGGTGAGTTCGCAGTTGACCCTCGGTGTTCTCGGCTTGGATCTCGTCGGGGACTTGCAGCGGGGGTTGCACGAATTGATCGACAGCGAGGCGCCCAAGGGATGGCGCCACCAGATTTCCGATGGCGGGGAACCGACGTTTCGATACAGCCTCGCGCGGCAGCAATTGCTGGCTGAACCCACCGATTTCATGGAGGTGAAACACACCCAAAGCTTATCCGTCGGTTATATCACCGAAGCGAGTTGGGGCCTTAATTTGCGGCTGGGCAATGTGAATTCCATCTGGCACAACTTCCACCCCGAACAAGCGAGTTACGCCGAAACTTCCACGCAGTTGAACCACCGGATTCAGGAGCGATTTTTCTGGGTGGGTGTGGCACTCAAGGCGCGCGCTTACAACGCCTTTCTGCAGGGGCAGTGGCGCGACTCCATGGTCGAGTACAGCAGCCGGGAGTTGCGCCATCTGATTGTCGAAGCTTGGCTCGGTTATACCCATGGTTTCTCCAACGGAATCTTCATCAGCTACGGCTTGCGCGGACACACCTCCGAAATTCGCGACGGCAGAGGCGACCGCAATGTTCTGTGGGGCGGCCTAATGGTCGGACGCAATCTGGAATAAGCACACCAACCGCCCGGGTCACCAAAAACACAACGCCTGGCAACAGGCTCATCCAAGCGAGGAAAATACTATGTCTCATTTAACTCAAATCAGCAGGTCCGACTTTCAGGAAAAGGTCATCAACAGCGACCGACCCGTGCTGGTGGATTTTTACGCGGATTGGTGCGGACCCTGCCGGGCCCAGACGCCCGTCCTGGAAAAGCTGGCCGGTGAATACCAGGACCAAATCCACGTTGTGAAAATCAATGTGGACCAGGAAGCGGAGCTTTCCAACCGATTCAATGTCCGCAGCATACCGACACTGGTGCTTTTTAAGGGCGGTGAAGCCATCGGGGTGCAAGTGGGCATGGCCTCCGCTCAGCAACTGAAAGAGGTCATTGAAAAGTCCCTCTGAACGCACTTCCACACTTTTTCCCGCTCGGTCTGGCAAGGTCAGCGAGCGGCTTCCCTCCATTGTCGTCAGCTCTAGAGGCTGTTCCACAACTGCTGCTCTCGTCGATACTGCTTAAAAAACGCGCTCCGAATGCTTATTTACGACTTGTGAACTGCGCTTACTCGCGCGGTTTTGCCTTGTCTCGCCTTCGCTGGCGAGTTATGAAACGGCCTCTAGTACCTTTTGCCTATCATTCCCGCTAGAATCTGGGCGCCCTGATGGCTCCATGCGCCGATCACAAAAAGTGGCTATAAATTCACCATATTACTTTCGCCACGACACAGCGTGCCGAACTCTAGGCTTGAGTGCATTCAACGTAGGATGAGGGTACAAGATGAATAAGAACGCAGGTTTGATGTTCCTGGCAAGATGGCTGAAATCGCCCATTACCGTAGCGTCGATCACTCCTAGCAGCGACCATCTCGCCAAGGCGATGGCAGGATGTTTGCCCCCCGGTGACGGTCTGATTGTCGAGTTGGGCGGCGGTACCGGTCCCATAACCCAGGCCCTGCGACAGGCAACGGACGATCCCGGCAAGCTGGTTGTCATTGAACGAGATAAGCAGTTTTTTGATTTTCTGCGCGAGCGCTTTCCCGATATTACCGTAGTCTGCGGCGATGCCATGCAGATGCTGTCGCTGATACAACCTCTGAGTGCGACCACTCCTGTGCGCGCCGTGGTCTCCGGTCTGCCTTTGCTGTCCATGAGTGCCTCGGTGCAGAAAACGCTGGTGGAGCAGGCCTTGGCCCTTACCGGCCAGCGCGGTCCTTTTATTCAGTTCAGCTATGGGCTTCATTCACCGGTGAAAAAGCACGTAGCGAAGGATCTCAATCTTTCGGCAACCTGTGCCGCGCAGGTCTGGCGCAACGTGCCGCCGGCACGGGTCTGGGTTTATCAGAACACGGCGGTGGAAAAGCGCCTGCCGGAATCTCTGCTCGAGCGGCGGCGCGCGCACTTATCTAGCCGTGTAATTTAATCGCGACTTCCGCCACGCTGCGCCCCTGATAGCGGGCCCCGGCCAGCTCGTTTTCCGTCGGTTGCCGCGCGCCGTCGCCTCCGGCAATGGTGGTAGCGCCGTAGGGTGCGCCGCCGGTCACTTCGTTCAAGATCATTTGGCCCGCGTAACCATAGTTCATCCCTACGATCACCATGCCGAAATGCATTAAATTCGTGATGATGGAAAACAGCGTAGTTTCCTGACCGCCGTGTTGGGTTGCGGTGGATGTAAAGGCNNCCAGAGACCGCCGGTCTGGTCGAGGAAATTTGCCATTTGGGCGGCCATGCGACCGTAGCGGGTTCCGACACCCACTATAATCGCATCGTAACGCGTGAGATCGTCAACGGTCGCTATAGGTGCTTTTTGATCCGTTTTGTAACCCGCTTTGCTCACCTTTTCCGGCGGCGCGAGCTCCGGCACCCGCATCACATCGACCTCGGCTCCGGCGGATTTTGCTCCTTCGGCGACCGCGTACGCCATGGTTTCTATATGACCGTATGATGAATAATAGAGAACAAGAACTTTTGCCATGGTTTTCCCCCTCGTTAATTAACTTCCGCGGCTCAGCGGACGGTTTAATACAACAATATCGCGTTCTGGTCTGTGGCGAATGCCGCTCATAAAAATGGGACGGCAGTTTTTGCTTGCGGGCTATTAGGTTGAATCAATGTCGTCCAGGTTAAATCAATGGTCGACGCGAATCCCTTCGCCTGGGTTGAACTTGTTGTGCCGCTAAGCGTTTGTTAGCGTACCACCTTTGATTTCAGACCGCCGCCGACTGGCCAGGTAACTTCGCTCATGGAACATGATATATCGCTGATCACTACCC
>DJFO01000181.1:14235-14475 GCA_002432555.1 Marinagarivorans sp. UBA5870 | reverse complement strand
GTGCCATTTTTCTGCCGCTTCAGTTGAGTGTCCTGATACTCCCAGTTATTGAAATCGCCGGCGAGGTAAATCGCCTTCGCCTGCTGCGCGATTTCGGGCGGTGCGGTGAATTTCACTTTGCAGGTTGACTTGGACTTTACGTATTTTTTGTCGAGACTCATGGTGGTGTTCCCCGATTGAAATCACTCGGTGGTGAGTGGCTGCACAGATACAAATCGCACCTGTCCCTGGCGTCGCGCA
>DJFO01000181.1:8361-14180 GCA_002432555.1 Marinagarivorans sp. UBA5870 | reverse complement strand
GGACAAGCCTAACGGACGTAATCGCGAAATAAACTGTACTGCCACTGGCGCAGCGCAAACACCAGGGTATTGCCGTGTTTCTGTCCCAGCGGCAGCGCGCGATCCTTCTTCACCAGCTCGGTCACGTCATGGAGAAACCCTTCCATGCGCCGCTGGATCTCCTTGTTGGTGTGCGGTGAGCACAGGCAATTGAATACAAGCAGCTTTTCCGTCTCCCTGTCAAAACGGGAATTGAAAAAATCTCCCTCCACCTTGTCGAGGAAAAATCGTTGAATCGGACCGTTGGCCAGCCAGCGAAAATCGGGCGCGATGCGCAGANNGCGCAGTTTGATGCGGTTGCCCGGCAGGAGGTCGATCATTTTCAAGCGGTCGAGCTGGGCCAACTTCTGAATCAATTTATGGTCGTCGAGACGGTAATACTGCTGCAAATCGGCAAACGAAAATCCGTTGATCACGCTGACCGCCACCATCAGCAGTTCGATGTCAGCCGCAATTTCCGCTTCCTGCGCAACACTCAGGCACTCGGTCTGGCGCCGGTCTCGATAGGCCGCCGCCACCAGATCGCCCAGATCCATCTCGAGCATTTCCAAGATGCGGTCCAAACGGTCCAAGGTAAATTGACCGGCGGCAAAAAGCCGCTTGACCGACGCCTCACTCAAGTTTAAAAACTTCGCCACGTCCGCATAGGTTTTACCCTGTGCCTTCAGTTGCTGCTTGAGGGCAGCGACCAGCATTGCGCTCTGCGCCATAACGCCATTCTCCCATCTGACCTTGATTGAGGCCACGGTATCAGAAACCAATACCCGTAGTGACTGGCAACTCAACAAAACCGAAAAAAGTTGCAACGAACAACAACTATAATCAACACTCGCGGCACTCAATACCCGCCCCTATAAGGATTGTAGCTATGAAGAAGTTACGCCATTTCGCCGGCGCCGTGCCTTTTTTCTCCGCGGTGTTCCTGAATGCGTTTATCGACCTGGGTCACAAGATCGTGATCCAGAACACCGTGTTCAAACTGTACGACGGGCCGACTCAGATCATGCTGACCGCCCTGGTCAACAGCCTGATACTCCTGCCGTTCATACTGCTGCTCAATCCCGCCGGTTTCCTCTCCGATAAATATCGCAAGGCCGAGGTGATGCGATTGTGCGCCTGGGCCGAAGTGGTGAGCACAAGCCTGATCACCCTGTTTTATTTTCTCGGCTGGTTCTGGCCGGCCTTCGCCATGACCTTCCTGATGGCCGCCCAGTCGGCCCTCTACTCGCCCGCGAAATACGGCTACATCAAGGAAATGTTCGGCAAAGAGCGCCTCGGTGAGGGCAACGGTGTGGTGTCCGCGCTTTCGATAGTGGCGATCCTCGCCGGTATTTTCGCGTTTTCGATTTTGTTCGAAATCGGTTACGGCATGGCGAGCGGGGTGGAATCCGAGGCTGACGTGCTGCGGGCCATAGCCCCAATAGGGTTTATTCTCGTGATCTGCGCCGCCGCCGAAGTAGCCCTCATGTACCGTCTGCCGGAACAACCGCCGACCGGCGTCACCACGCCGTTTTCCTGGCCGCGCTATTTGAGCGGCAGCACCTTCAAAGAAGACATTGCGCCCCTCACGCGCAGCCGCGTCATCCGCCTTTCAGTCGTCGGCCTCGCCACTTTTTGGGCGGTCGGCCAGGTAATGTTGGCCGCGTTCCCGGCGTTTTATAAAGAAACCTTGGGCGATGACAACACCATCCTGGTGCAAGGCATCCTCGCCTGCTCCGGCCTCGGCATCGCCTTCGGCTCCATGTTCGCCGGCCGCTTCTCGCGCAACTACATCGAAACCGGCCTCTTGCCGCTCGGCGCCCTCGGGGTCGCCATCGGCCTGTGGCTGCTGCCCGAAGCCACCACCGGCTGGGCGTTCGCTACCATTTTTCTCGGTGTCGGCTTCGCCGGCGGCGTTTTTATAGTTCCTCTCAACGCCCTGGTGCAGTATTACGCCGGCGAACACGAGCTGGGTAAAACCCTCGCGGCGAGCAACTGGGTGCAAAACGTGGTGATGCTCGGATTTCTCGCCCTTACCGCGGTCTTCGCCTATTTTGGTTGGAGCAGCAAAACACTCCTGTGGCTGATCGCCCTGGTGGCGCTGCTCGGGTGCGCTTACGTGGTGTACCAACTGCCGCAGAGTCTGGTGCGTTTTCTGCTCAGTTATCTGCTGTCGCAGCGCTACAAGGTAAACGTCCAGGGCATGAAAAATGTTCCGGCCAAGGGTGGTGTGCTGCTGCTCGGCAACCACGTCAGCTGGATCGACTGGGCGATCCTTCAACTCGCCTGTCCGCGCCCGGTGCGTTTTGTGATGCTGCGGTCGATTTATCAGCGTTGGTATTTGAAATGGTTCTTCGATTTATTCGGCTGCATTCCCATAGAATCCGGTCCGCGCAGCCGCCAGGCACTGACTGCAGTCGCCGAAAGCCTGAACCGAGGGGAGGTGGTTTGTCTGTTTCCCGAGGGAACGATCAGCCGCACCGGTCATTTGGCCGAGTTCCGCCGCGGTTACGAGCGCGCTTGTGAACAGGCGGACGAATCGGTGGTGATTCTGCCGTTTTATCTGCGCGGCCTCTGGGGTAGCCAGTTCTCCCGCTCTTCCGCCCGCCTGAAGGCGAGTTCCACTTCCATGCTGACCCGCGATTTGGTTGTGGCCTTTGGCACCCCGCTGCCCAAGGAAACCGCCGCCGACGTGCTCAAACGCCGGGTCTTCGATCTGAGCATCACCTCCTGGCAGGAGCACGTGAAAACCCTGCCGACCATTGGCGAAGCCTGGATCGCCAGCGCCAAAAAAACTGGCGGCCGTCTCGCCCTGGCCGATTTCAGCCTCGATCGGGAACTGAGCGGCAACCAAGCACTGACCGGCAGCATTCTGCTCGCCCGGCGCATTCGCCGCAAAACCGGCGAGCAAAACATCGGCGTGCTGCTGCCCACCAGCGCCGGCGGCGCGCTGCTCAATATGGCGGTGCTGCTCGCGGGTAAAACCATCGTCAACCTGAATTACACCGCGAGCCGGGAGGCTTTGGAAAACGCGGTGCGCCTTGCGGAAATAAAAACAATCTTCACGTCCAGCCGGTTTTTGCGAAAACTGGAACAAAAAGGAATTCAGCTGGGGGACGTGTTTCAGGGCCAGGATGTGGTCGATCTGGAGCAATTGAACAACAGCATTCCAAGCTGGGAGAAACTCTCCACGTTCGCGTGCGTTAAATTGCTTCCCGCGGGCCTGCTGCAATATTTAGCCGGCCGCCAACAGGACGCCGGCGCCACCGCCGCCATTTTATTTTCCAGCGGCAGCGAAGGCATTCCCAAAGGCGTGATGTTGTCTCATCGCAACATAGTCGCCAACGTCAAGCAGGTGGCGGAAGTGCTGAATATGGAAGACAGCGATGCAATCATCGCAAATCTACCGCTTTTTCACGCTTTCGGTTTGACCATCACCCAATTTCTCCCTCTGTTGGAAGGCTGTCCGATGATCTGTCACGCCGACCCCACCGACGCCTTGGGCTGCGCCAAAGCTATCGCCCGTTACAGGGCGACCATCATGTGCGGCACCTCCACGTTTTTACGCCTCTATTGCCGCAGTGCCAAGGTACAGCCTTTGATGCTGGAAAGTTTGCGGGTAGTGGTCGCCGGTGCGGAAAAACTCAGCGAGGATGTGCGCACCGCGTTTCANNACTGAGACCACTCCGGTGGCGAGCGTCAACCTGCCGGACAAGTTGGAAACTCAGACATTCCAGGTTCAGCGCGGCAATAAAACCGGCTCCGTGGGCATGCCCCTGCCCGGCACCAGCTGCATGGTGGTGGACCCGGAGACCTGGCGGGAATTACCCACCGGAACGGCCGGCATGATTTTAATCGGCGGCGCCCAAGTCATGTTGGGCTACTTGAAAAACCCAGAAAAAACCACCAGCGTGATCAAAGAATTGCAGGGCACCCGCTGGTACATTACCGGCGATAAAGGTTATATCGACGAAGACGGTTATTTGTTTATTGTCGACCGTTATTCTCGTTTCGCGAAAATCGGTGGAGAAATGGTCAGCTTGGGTGCGGTGGAAAATGCGATTCGCAGCGCTCTGGCGAACGCCGATCAAGAGGTCATAGTGGTCAGCGTGCCCGACGAGAAAAAAGGGGAAAAATTAGTGGCCCTCTACGATCGAGACCTCGACACCAGCGCGCTGCAGCAGCAATTGCTTGCGGGCGGCCTAAATTCCCTAGCGCTGCCGGGCCGCTGGTTGCGAGTCGAACAGCTGCCGAAACTCGGCTCCGGTAAAACCGATTTCGGGCGGGCCAAACAAATTGCCCTGGCGGCCGGCGCAGGCTAAAAAATGTTGGCGTCTGCGGCGAGAGCGGGGTCGGCTCGGTGCACTTTCGCGCGGGCGGACGTCAAAGGTTTGGTAGCCTCCGACCGGCGGCCGCGAATCCGCCCCCGCAGCGTTTGCGGGGGCGGTGCCATATCAACTCTGCCAAAGGATAACTTATGGCCGTTCTACTGCCGCTATTAAAAGCCGTACTGCCGCACGTTACTCAGATCGCCACTCTGGCCATCCCGGCGTTCACCAAAAAGCCGGAGGTCGCCAAGGTCGACCCGGTGGTCGCCAAACAAATCGAAGAACTGCAGGCCGCAGCCACCAAAAATGCGGAGTCCATACACGTGCTGGCGGAAAAACTGCAACAGAGTATTCAGGGCGTCGATGAGGGCGCGGGCGCGCTGCAAAAGGAGATTACTGCGCTGAAAAAGTGGGTCCTGCTTTCAACCGGCGTAGCAGCCCTCGCGCTGATACTCGCCCTTTGGCTGGCACTGCGCGTGTCCGCAAGCGGGGTTTGATCCTGCGTCCCCTGTGGGGGCGACCCACGTAGGGTTCGCTCCTCACCCTTATCGTACTTATCGTACCGTTCGTACACCCGCTCGCAACATTGACCGCCAAACGGCACAGCCACTACCAAAAAAAGGTGCTCGCCCGCCGCCCCAGCACCCGGTAATGTAGGGCCTGGCGCGCCGGCGCATTCGCTGCACCGTAGCAGACGTGAACTGGCAGCAGATGCTCCTCGCGCGGGTGGCAGAAGCGCGCCCCAGGCGCGTCTGCCCAATTAACCAGACGCGCGCGGCGCTCCGGCTCGCGCAAAGCTGTATCCGTCAAGGTCTCCGTCAACCAAAAATCGAAGGTGCTGTTTTCCCTTTCGCTCTGCGCATCCGCGGAAAAAAACGCGCGCATATTGTGGAAGGAAAATCCCGATCCGATCAGCAAAATGTCGTCGCGCCGCAGATCGGCCAAGGCTTCGCCAATCCGCAGGTGCTCGCCGGGATCGAGCGATGGCAATAACGATAACTGAACGCAGGGNNACATCCGCCGCGGGATACATGATCTTTAGCGGAACAAACAGGCCGTGATCAAAGCCGCGCGAGGGCTCCTCGACTACAGCAAAGCCCGTCCCGGCCAGTCGCTGCACCAGATGTTGGGCAAGTTGTGGCGCCCCGGGTACCGGGTACCGGATCTCGTAAGATTCCGGCGGAAAACCCCCGTAGTCGTAAATGAGCGGTGGGGCCGATCCCGCCGTCACGGCGGGGCCTTGCGCCTCCCAATGGGCGCTGACGACAACCATGGCGGCGGGCTTGATCAAACGCCGGGGCAATTCCCGCAGCACGGCCACCAGTTCCTCGTGTGTCGGATCCCCCAAGAGCGGCAGCGGACCTCCTCCGTGCGAGAGATAGACGATCGACGCCAGGTGAGTTGGCATGGGCAGGCTCCAAAGCTACGGCTGCGCGGGCACAAGTTATTGAGAAATCAGCTGTGGGTATAGAC
>DJFO01000181.1:7920-8348 GCA_002432555.1 Marinagarivorans sp. UBA5870 | reverse complement strand
TTTGCTGTTTGCTTCGCTCTTGAAGGCGCGTCCGCCGGGCGCGTCACTCCCACTTGAGGGGTTTGGCTTCATCGATGCTGCGCAGTAATTTCACCCGGCCCTGTTCCACCGCCGCCTGCACATTCGTGTGAACTTGCTCGAAGCCGGCGCCTTCGCTGTCCGGCCGATCGATGCCGTAGGCGCCAACCCAGGCGTTGCGCTGGGTCTTTTTAGCGGCGTAAAGACACTGGTCGGCGATTTCCACCACGTGCTCCCAGTTGTATGCCTCCGGCTTGTCTTGATAAAACGGGAAACAGGAAAAACCGATGGAGCAGGTGATTTTCAACTTACTGCCATTGCCTACGTCGAATTCGCTCTGTTCTACTTCCCGACGAAACCGCTCCACCAGACCGGGCGCGGCCTTGCGGTCGAAAAAGCGCACCACTACC
>DJFO01000181.1:0-7883 GCA_002432555.1 Marinagarivorans sp. UBA5870 | reverse complement strand
TGGCCATAGGTGTCGTTGACCGGCTTAAAGTGATCTATGTCGACGAGCAAAAACAGAAGGTCCGCGTCGCTGGGATGCTGGCGGTGTGCTTCGGCCACTTGATAGCGGCGTTTGCAAAGGGCGAGGTCGCCCTGGAGATACCGGGTGAGATGGCGGCGGTTATGCAACTGAGTCAACTGATCGGTGTAACTGATTTCCTCAAGTTTTTGGTTCTGGCGTTTTAGCACTTCGAGCATGCGCCCCTTGGCCACTGCGGAAATTGCGTGGGATTCCAAGCGCGCAAACAACTGCCGATCGCGCTCGATGAAGGGTCCGGAGCCGGCGCGGCGGGAGAATACCAGCAGGGCGGCCAGCTCACCGTCGGTTTCGATCGCCATCACCAGCGCACTATCGATACGCACCGCTGCGCTCGTGATAAATTCCAATTTTTCCGGCGGAATGATCTGCACACCATGCTTTAATCGGCTGCGGCCGTCCGGCCCTTTGATCAGTTTGGTGGAAATCGCCGGCGGATAATATTGTGATGCCGACTTATCGCCGAAAACAGCCACCAGGTTGTAGGCGTTACCCTTCTCGTTGAGCAGCCAAAAAGCGCCGGACACGCTATCGCCAAGCAGTTTGGCCGACTCTTTCAGCAGTATGCGCGCGAGTCCCTCGAGACTGCCTTGCTGATTGATGAGCGTGACTATATTGTCCACGCTTTCCAGCGATTTCTGCGTTTCGCGCAGGGTATTGGTGCGCTCTTCGACAATATGTTCCAGATTGCGCGTGACGTCCAACAGGAGTAAGTGCGTTTTGGTCCGCGAGAGCAGTTCGTTCTTGGACACGGGTTTGATCAGGAAGTCATTGCCGCCCGCCACAAACCCGGCCACCAAATCCGATGCCAGATGTTTCGCTGTAATAAAAATGATGGGTAACTCGTGGACGGGTTTGATCGCCCGTATTTGCATCGCCGCCTCATAGCCGGTCATGCGCGGCATCATCACATCCAGCAGCACCAGATCGACCGAGTCGTCGGACCTGATCTTATCCACCGCCTCCTGCCCATTGGTGGATTCCGAAATCCGGTAATTGTGCAACGACAACTGGCCGATCAAAACCTGCCGGTTGATCGGGTCGTCGTCCACGACCAGAATATGAAATTTACAGGAGTGGACATTGGGCGACTCGGTGACGACGACTTCCGTATCGTTGGTATTGTAGACATCCACCACCGCGTTGAGACGCACCAATTCCGCCGGTTCCCGCCCGCCGTCGAGGGCCGCCTCACTGGAAACTTTCAGGGTAAAGCGGAACGTCGATCCTTTGCCAATTTCGGATGAAACGCTAATGTTTCCCCCGTGCAGTTCGATCAGGTTTTTGGCCACGGCAAGTCCGAGGCCGGTACCTTCGAATTCGCGCGCCGAGTCGCCGCGCGACTGGGTGAAGGATTCGAAAATGGAGCCGAGGTCCGTCTCGGGAATGCCGATACCCGTGTCCTCCACATAGACAGTGACGAATTGATCGTTCCAGTCCGCATAGATTTTCACGTACCCAGCAAAGGTGAACTTAATCGCGTTGCCGATCAAGTTGTAGAGAATTTGCTGTAGCCGATTTTCATCCGCCATGACCGGCGGCAAATTGTCCGGCAGCTCGTTGAGCAGACGTATGGACTTTTTGTCCGCCAGCGCCCTGGACATTACACACACGGAGTNNGTGATTTTTGATTTTGGAAAAATCGAGGATATCGTTGATCAGGTTCGACAAGCGGCGGCCGCTGCCGGCGATCATTTTCAGGTAGTTGCGAACTTTCTCCGGCATGTCAGTGCCCGGATCGTCGATCAGAGATTCGGTGAGCCCTATGATACCGTTCAACGGAGTGCGCAATTCATGCGAGGTGTTGGCCAAGAATTCGTCTTTGAGTTTATCGATCGCGCGCAGTTGGGCGACTTTTTCCTTTTCGAACTCGACTTTGCGTCTCTGGGATTGCACAAACGCGTAGATGATACCCAGGAGGATCAGGCCGTAGATGGTGTAGGCCCACCAGGTGCGCCAGGGTGGTGGCAGCACAGTGATGCGGATGGAGCGTCCTTCCTCATTCCAAACGCCGTTGTTGTTGGAGCCCTTCACCGTGAACAAGTAATTGCCCGGGTTGAGGTTGGTGTATGTGGCGCTATGGTTGCGGCCGGCGTTGATCCACTGATCGTCGAAGCCCTGCATTCGGTAAGCGTATTGGTTCGCCGCGGAATTACGGTAACTCAGGGCGGCAAAGTGCAGGGAAAACATGGACTTTTTGTAGTCCAGCACTATCTGGTCGCTGTATTGAATATGCTGCCGCAGAAGCGATGCCGGCCCTATGGCCACTTCCTGATTGAACACGCGGAAGTTGGTGAACACCATGGGCGGCACCAGCGCATTGTCACGCACCTCGTCGGGGCGGAACCGGGTCAATCCTTTGGTGCTGCCCACCAGCATATCGCCGCGGTCGGAAAAATACATGGCTGGCCGGTTCATGATATTGCCGGCGAGACCGTTGAGCCGATTGTAATTGGTGAAGATTTCACGTTCCGGATCGAAGCGACTCAGGCCGTTAAGGGTATTGATCCACAGATAACCTTGCGCGTCTTCGCGAATCCCCATGATGGAGTCGTTGGGCAAGCCCTGGTCCTTGTTGTACGTCTTAAAGCGCCCGGTCCGCTGGTCCGTCAGACGCGCCAGTCCGCTCTCCGTGCCCACCCAAAGCCGTTTGCGAGAATCTTCGAAAACGGTGGCCACGCTATTGTGCGGGATGCTGGTGGCATTACCCTGTTGGTGTTGAAAACGCGTGAAACTCTGACTGGCTTCGTCGAACCGATTGAGTCCCTGCAAAGTTGCGATCCAAATGACACCGCTGCTGTCTTCGATAATGGTCCGCATGAAACCGCCGCTCAGGGCCTTGGGGTCATCGAGCTTGGGAGTAAAGTGAGTGAAAGTATCGGTCGCCGGGTCATAGCGATCCAGATCGCCAGATTCGGTGCCGATCCACAAAAATCCCTTGCTGTCGCCCAGCAGCGACCAGACGTAAGGGCTGCTGACGCTATTGCGGTTTTCCGGATTCGGCATGAATCTTTTGAAAGTGCCGGTTTCCGGCAGGTAGAGATTCAAACCACCGGACCAAGTACCAAACCAGTAACGCCCCCCTTTGTCGCGGGCGATCGCCAGCACGGCATTCGCACCCAAACTATTTTTGTTGCCGCTCTGGTGGCGAAAATGTTGAAAATTTCCCTGCGCCGGATCAAACAGATTTAATCCGCCTTCGGTGCCGACCCAAACCTTTTCGCCCGGTCCACGCGTTATGGACAGGATGGCGTCGTGGCTAATGCTAGTCGCCTTGTCCGGATCGTGACTGTAGACGGTAAAAACGCTCGCCGTGTGGTCTGCGTAATCCACCCCGGAAGGAAACAGGGCGACCCAGTAATCACCGGCACTGTCTTCAAAAATCTCGCGCACTTGGTCGCTGGCGAGAGAAGCCGAATCGTAAGGGTCGTGTTTGTAGCGCAAAAATTGATTGCGATCGCGCTGATACTGGTTGAGTCCACCATGATCGGTGGCAACCCAGAGTTGACGTTTGCTGTCGATCAGCAATTTCCAAACTCGATTATCGCTCAGGCTGGCGGGATTGGTGGCGTCACTGAGATAGTGTTCCGCCGCTCCGGTGCGCCGATTGAAGCGAAAGAGGCCGTTGTCGGTTCCCACCCAAAGATTTTCCTCGGTGTCCTCGACCAGCGCGCGTATGCTGGCCGTCGGATCGAAAAAACCGCTGCGGTCATCGCGAAAGAGTTTGAATGTCTGGCTGGCGGGATCGAAAACATTCAATCCGCGCCGCGTGCCCACCCACAGGGTACCGCCCGCGTCCTGATAAAGCGCGGTGATACTGTCGTCACTGAGCGAGCCGGGCGCGTCGGCACTGCTTTTAAAGTGGCGGAAACCGCGCTTATTGGGATCGAAACGGTCGAGGCCCTCGCGGGTTCCAACCCACAGCTGCCCCTCCCGGTCTTCAAGCAGGGTATAGACGTCGTTACTAATCAAACTCGCCGGGTTGGCGGAGGAATTTAAGAAGCGTTCGAAGGATTGGGTTTCGGGAACGAAACGGTTGAGACCGTTGGTGGTCGCCACCCACAGGCGCCCCTGGCGATCGACCAGCAGGTCCCAGACAAAATTATTGCTGAGGCTGCGCAAATCCTTGGGATTATGCAAAAACAACTCAAAGCTGTTGCCGTTGTAACGGGCGAGGCCGTTGCTGCCGCCGATCCAGATAAATCCCTGGGCATCCTGCACTATGGCATTGGTCTCGGCGACCGAAACGCCACTCTCGGTCATCACGTGCTCAAAGCGCAGACCGCCGGCGAAAGTCGGCAACGCGCCTGCCATCAGCACAATCAGCCAAAGCTGTACAAGTACTCGCAACCAAAGCAAGCGCGCTACGCAGCCAATAATCCGGGGCAAACAAACCAACATGGGCAATACGAAATCCGCTTAGCTGCCGCGCACTATAGGGCCCGGACCGTGTTCGACAATCCGCTCGCGCCGGTCAGAATGGTCTTGCGACAAAATGGGAATATATGAACAGGCCAAATCGCGGCACCGAGACATATGTACCTTAAGTGTAATTCAGCTTGTCTAATGTGCCAGTTGGCACGCGTAATTACGAAGTGGTGGAATTTTTCGCGGAGAAATTGGCGGATTATCCGAGGGCGCGGGACCTGTCGCGCAAGTGCCAAAAAATTGGCTCACAGCAGACGGATTGATACAAGAGGGGTTGATACAAGAGCAGCGCGGTCAGCCTAGCGGCGGCACTGGGGCCGCCGCGGGCAAAGAGACTGCGAAAAAAATCAAAATAGGTCGACCGGAAGACTGCTGATTTCACAGCCGCCGCCTTCGAGGCCGCAGACTTCGATATTGAAATAAACTTCCTGGGGATAGGTTTCGAGCAAATGACTAATGGATTCCAGGTTGTAATCCGCCTCGTCTAAATCGAGGCCGCAACCAACTTCCTCGGTCGTGGTGTATTCACAAATATAGGAACCGTCCTGGTCGCACGCCAAGTCCCAGCCGCAGATATCGGTGGCAACAATGGTAGCGCCGGTCATGGTCGGCTGATCGTTCACACCAATCCGGACCTGATAATCTTCATCGCTGTCCACGTACCAGAAAAGATCGAACAGGCCAGAGTCCACCTGCGGATCCAACTCGAGCGGCGTGACATGGTCGAGTTCTGAATTGACGTTAAACGAATCGATCATGTGGAATCCGTGCAACTCGGGCCCGTGCACGACTTCGACATGGCCGTGGTCGTCGTCGCCGCCGTCGCAGCCAAACAGCACCAGCACACTCAAGCCCACCAGGATTTTCGGCAAAAAATTCATATATTCACTCCTCACTACATGGGACGCATTGTGCATCCAATTTTCTGAACCTGAACTGAAGCGGGTCGCAGAATACCTCAGCCCTACCTTTAATGGCGACTCCGTGGCAGAATTGCGATCGAAATGCAGCCTGCCAGCCCCGAGAGCCCGCCCTGTATGAACGACGACGACAAAACCTTCGCTACCCGGCTCAACACCAACTCGGCCAAAATCGTCATAGCCCAGTTCCTCCGTATCGAACTCTTTTACCACGGCAGACTGACGGTGATAAAAAGAGACGAATTGCCGTTTTATATCGGCCGCGATGAAGAAAGCTGCGACCTGGCCATCACCGGCGATACCATCTCGCGACGCCACTGTGTCCTGCAGATGCGCGATCATCAGGTCGGCCTGCTCGACACCAGCACCAATGGGACTTTCGTCAAACCCGGGCGCGCGGAAAGTGTCTTCATTCACAACGAGTATTATCCCCTAGTAGGCCAGGGTACGATCAAGCTCGGCCAACGCATTGACTTGGAAGATCCTGAGCTCCTTCTATATAAGGTGGTCACCGAGTAGCCGCCGCCGCGCGGCGGCGCGGACCTCTTCCGCCTTCCAGCGCCACTTTTGTTCCCATTCAGCTCACGTTAAGCCGTCCTCGTCTAAAACTATCTCCAGACTCAGAAAAAACGCCCGCCCACAGCGGAGCGATACAAGCACCGATTGACGCTTTACCGAGAGATTATCGTGAACAATTTTTTTGCAAATACCGATTTGACGTTTAAACAGCAGACTCTGGCGGATTCGTTCGTCTGTATGGGTCGCGGTTTACACTCAGGCCTGCGGGTCGTCATGTCCGTCTTGCCAGCGGAGGACAACACCGGTATCGAGTTCGTCCGTCGCGACGTGACCGATGCGAACAACGTGGTGCTGGCGCGCTGGGACAAGGTGAGCGATACGGAACTATCCACCACCATCAGCAACGACAACGGTATTCGCGTGAGCACCATTGAGCATTTGATGGCGGCCCTGAATGCCTCGGGTATCGACAACGCCCGCATAGTGCTGGATGCGCCGGAAGTGCCGATCATGGACGGCAGCTCCGCGCCCTTCATCGAAATGATTCATCGGACCGGCTTGGTGCAGCAGCGCGCCGAGCGCCAAGTAATCGTGATCAATCGCCCGGTGGGCATTACCGAGAACAAGGCGAGTGCGTCTTATTTGCCCGCCGCGGTACCCTGGATGGACATGTCCATCGAGTTCTCCCAACGGCTGATCGGCCGGCAGCGTCTCTCCCTGCCCTTCACCACACGGTTGTTCTGTGACGAGGTGGCCGGTGCCCGCACTTTTGGTTTTGCCGAGCATCTGGAAGCGCTCAAGCGCCGCGGCCTCGCGCGCGGCAGCTCCTTGGACAACGCCATTTTGATCGCCGATGACAAAGTGGTGAACTGCGAAGGCCTGCGGTACGCGGACGAATTCGTCCGACACAAATTTCTCGACGCCGTCGGCGATTTGGCGCTCGCGGGCCACTACGTGATTGGCCACTTTAAAGGCCACAGGTCTGGCCACCGCCTCAACAACCAGCTGTTGCGGCAATTGTTCGCGTCCAACTGTTGGGAGTTGATGCCCCTGCGTCAGGCGCACGACATATGGGCGGAGTTTATGCGAGAGCAAACATTCGTTCCAAAATCACTGAGCGCTTAACACGCGCGTGTCACAAAAGGCGGGAGATTCCCGCCTTTTTTATTTGGGTGGATGAACGCAAGACTCTCGCGCTGCGAATGGTGCGTGTGCGAGAAACGGCGGTCGCGGTGGCCGCCATTGCGGTGGCCGACATTGCGGTGGCCGCCCCTAGTCAAATTACAGAAATCCGGGATTTTCCAGGCCGCCTGTCCACACCTTAGGCACCCTCGCGGGTGCTCGCGGCCGAACTCTTGCGGACGAACTCTTGCGGACGAATTACTGGCGATAATCGATTTCCTGTGCATAGACGTCGGGTAGCAGACGCGGGCGACCGCAAGAGCCGCCCCGCGAGGTATCATTTTTAGTCGGTAAAAGTGCCGTCTCGGTATTCCCGCAGGGCCTGCTCGATCTCCTCGCGGCCGGGCTCGGCATCGCCGGCGGCGGACGCGGGTGCGACGCTGGCGGCGGCGGGCAGGCCGAGGTCGGCGACCTCGATCACCGCGCCGCGCGAGAGCAGGCTGGCGCGTTGCATGCTGTTCTTGAGCTCGCGCACGTTGCCCGGCCACGCATNNCCGCAGGGCCTGCTCGATCTCCTCAGGGGAATTCATGACAAAAGGCCCGTACTGCGCTATGGGTTCGCGCAGAGGTCGACCGGCAAGCACCAGAAAACGCGCGGCCGTCGCGCCAGGATTGGCCACCACCAGGTCCCCTTCCCCGCTCAGTCGCACGAGGTGCTGCGCTTTCACGCCGGTCTCTGCTACCCGCAAGACACCCTCGTAAACGTATACCAGTAAGGTGTGGTCAGTCGGAATCGGTAGCGTCAGCTGCGCTCCCGCT
>DJFO01000035.1:954-2615 GCA_002432555.1 Marinagarivorans sp. UBA5870 | reverse complement strand
ACAATGGAAATTCCCGCGTCGCTGCAAAACAAAATCAATCTCTATCAAGCGAGTTCCCGCATGTATCGCGAACGGAATGAGCTTTTTGACGAGACGAGTTGGCTCGCTGTGATGCATGGACAGGGTATCAAGGCCGGCGGATACAATCCTCTAGTGGACTCGATACCCCTGGACCAGCTAGCGTCGCGTTTGACCGGGATACGGAAGGTCATCGATAAGTGCGCGGATGCCATGCCCACCCATGACGAGTTCATCGAAAAGAATTGTAAGGCGGAACTTATATAGGGCTTGAGGATAAATTTTTGTGGCTTGTAGAATGCCGGAACTAACGGCTCTCTCCTCGGGCCCCGCCCTATCAGCACGGCATGATCTGACTGTTCGAGGTTCGGCGATGCTACCCACTTGCTCCGTCTTTCATTTTGACGCCGAGATAGATACTTGCTGCCCGCGAAAAGACGCTGAAGCCGACAGTGGTGTAACACACTTCTGAGACAGCAAACTCTCTCGTTGTCGACTTCGCAAGCGGGGATACCAGATCAAAGAATCTTGACGAGGGAAAAGATGTTGCCACTGCTACCGGTCATATAAGCGTTTGAAAACCATTCCTGTTTAGCGGCTTGTATGTCTAGCGGACGGCGCCGCGACTATGTCATATGTGAGATTTCTATATACGATAAAAAGTCCTGAGCAGCCCCTGAATCGCCGATAAATTCATTGGCTATTTTACGCAGACTTCATTAGCATCCGCATCTGATTACTTCTTGCACAGGGAGCCGGTGATGCTGTTCCGCACAATTTTCCTTCTGATCGTTTGTCTTCTTTCCTCCTCCACCTTCGCTGCTTTGACTTTGCCGGACCGGTCGTTTCAAACCCAGTTCACCATGAGCTGGGACGAGCCGATTGTTGTGCAGCCGCAGCCTGGGGTCAGCGCGACCCACTGGGTCAAAATTACGCAGACCGGCCTGTCGACGCCGGTGATCGATAAGGCGCCACTGAAATCTTCCCTGACGCTCACGCGCTCGCCCGGCACCTACACATACACATTGCAGGTCTGTTTTACCGTAAGCTGGGGCCAGTCAGGGCGTAGTGAGGGTTGCCAGCAGAACGCCGTCAAAAGCATTCTGATAGTCACCGCCAAACCGGCCGCGGTGCCGGTTCTGACACTGCCCACAAGTTCAACCACCGGGTCCTTTACGCTCTCTTGGCCAGCCGCGGCAGATGCGGCAACTTTCGAGTGGCAACAGCAAATCAATAACGGTACTTGGTCCGCATTCCAGTCCGTCACGGCCAACTCGATCGCCTTTAATTTGCCGAACAATCTCTACGCCTATCGTGTGCGCGCCTGTAATCCTCTTGGTTGCACTGCCTCCAGCACCGCCGCCAGCATTTATGTTGTGATCACACCGTCCGTTCCCACCAGTATCAGCGTTCCCGCCAGCAGTGATACGGGAGCCATTCGGGCGTCCTGGCCGGCGAGCACAGGCACAGTCACTTATTATCAATTGGAGCTTAACCGCAACAACGCCTGGTCGAAAATTTATGAGGGCACAAACACCGCGTATGACTTGACCCTGGGGGTCGGGACCTACAGTTACCGTGTCCGCGCCTGCGGGCAAGTAGGCGCGGTATCATCCTGTTCCGGCTGGCGCACTTCGGGAACC
>DJFO01000035.1:0-910 GCA_002432555.1 Marinagarivorans sp. UBA5870 | reverse complement strand
GTGGCCATCACGCAGGGTGAAGTGGGCGTGGACGGTGGCGTTGCGAGCTACCGCGTGCCCATCGTTTTACCGCCAACCATCAATAATCATGCGCCCACGCTTGCCCTTTCCTACAGCAGCGCCAATAAAAGCGGTACCCATTTGGGGGTCGGCTGGTCCATTGCGGGAATATCCTCCATCGCGCGCTGCCGTACCAGCTTCGCTCAAGAGGGCAGTCAAGCAACCAAGGCAAATCCCGTATACAGCCGGGGTGACCGCTTATGCCTCAATGGCAATAAGTTGTTTGTGCGCGGCCGCGGCGGTGATGTTAGCGATACGGAATACTGGGCGCCGGGCACCGACTACGTGCAGGAGCAGGATTCATTCAGCAAAGTAGTAGTGAATGGCGATTTTTCCCTTTTTAAAGTCTTTGCGAAAGACGGTTTGATTTACCACTACGGTGGTACCGAAGGACAAAATGCGCTCCAGTATCGTTCAGGTTCGGGCAGTGACGTGCACAAATGGATGTTGGCGAAGGTGGAGGATCGCTACGGCAATGCCTACACATTTGATTATGCTCAGAACCAGGCTATCGGTGAACATTATTTAACACGAGTCAATCTTGCCCCTAATGCGCGAGTTGAGTTTGACTATGCGGTGCGCGACAACGACGAATATCTCGTATTCCACGCCGGTGGCCAACGCAGTATTACTCAGCTGCTGCGCACTGTAACCACCTATGTAGGCACCGACAAAGTTCGCCACTACGACGTGCAGTATCAGCGCAGCAGTGCCACCAACCAATATTTGGTGTCGGAAATTACCGAGTGCGGTTATGACTCGACCGGTGTGCCGCAATGCGCCCGACCGCTAAAGTTCCAGTGGACCCAGGGTGAATTCGGTTTTGACAAGACTGCGCGCACCATCACCG
>DJFO01000271.1:2347-3595 GCA_002432555.1 Marinagarivorans sp. UBA5870 | reverse complement strand
GTCGAACGTCATGCCGATCAGCCACAGCGGACACCCCGAGCGATTCCGCCCATACAGAAACGTTACGACCAATGACCGGTGATTCGGTCGAGGCATTTACGCTGCTATTCATGAAGCCGATCAAGCTGGCAGCCGTGTTTTATCTGATGATATTTGTGCTGCTGATCGTAGCGCTAATGAAGACATTGAAAAATGGAGTCACAGAACTCCAAAACAATAAAGACGGGACATTTCAAGATGCCGATTTGATTCTGGCCGCAATGCGCGTGGTTTTTGTGCTCCTGCTGCTCAGCATCTTTTTCGGATTCTAAAAAATTCAATAGGAATTGTCCCCATGAAACACTTGAGTGACCTGAAAAACCGACTGATTTCAAATTACGAAAAAGCCAAATTCCGCGCGTTCACCACCGCAATTGCTCTCCAGTCTGGCGGATTCTCTTCAGCGGCACTGGCGCNNCGCAGGACGACGCCTTTAGAATGCCGACGGCGACGATACCCGGCGTATCAGACGATTCGAATACCGCGGATATGGTAATCAACCTTTTTAAGTACGCAGGACTGTTCGTGATATGGGTTTTAGTCATCCTGATGGGCTTCGTGCTAGTTAAAAATGTCATCAAATCTATTCACAAAGCTCGCCGTGATGAAGAGACCAAATGGGCCGAAGTTATTGGTGACATCATTGGCAATGCACTCGTCATGCTGCTTGTTGTCGTCCTGGCATCGTGGCTCACTACGTACTTGGTGTAAGAGGCGTTTCGATGGATGAGAGACTTGCTGACAACATCAACGATGACCCGGTCGTCTACATGGACTGCACTATGCCGCAGATTTTATGGACTGGTGTCGCAGCCACAATGATCAGCCTGTTTTTCGGGTTTTTCATAGGCCTGTTGTTCAGCAGTTTCACAATCGGGGCTGTGGTTGGAATTCTGGCATCGCTCGGGCTGTCGTGGCTCGGGCTCACTCTGATCCAGAATCTCCGCCACGCCAATTTCGATGGATGGCTAAACGAAAAACTCTTTCTTATCAAACACGACCTGTTTTTCTCGCTCGGCTTCACGGAATCGAAACTGATCCGAGGATCCGAGCGCCTTGGCAAAGGAGCTCGCACATGAGTGATACACGCCACGGAATCAGCTCTCGGGATTCTCATATCTGGTCACTTCGGATTGCACTGATTCTCTCTTTCGCGATGATCGCCGCCCTGATCGGCGTCATCATGAGCCGGCAAAATCATTTTACGAT
>DJFO01000271.1:0-2332 GCA_002432555.1 Marinagarivorans sp. UBA5870 | reverse complement strand
CGACGGCCTACGTTTTTGCTTTACATGTGTGGCGTGAATTAAATGATTGGAAAATCAGTGGCAAAAAAGATTATCCGGCGCGCGTCAAGGTATACGAGTGTTATGTCACGCCGAGTTTCCACAAATGGCTGCTATCGAATGTCGAGCAGAAAGACAAAGAGGGGGAGCTGGATCGTGCACGCCGTACAGCACTGGTTTCCCCGTTTCGGGAAGGTCTCGTCACCCATCTGGGCGCGAACACTTTTTCTGTAACGCTGGATATCAATTTGATTGAGGACATTAAAGGCCGCGAGGTGAAAAATATCGCCATCCGCTATCCGCTGCGGGTTGTACCGGATTCCCGGACGTGTAATCGGTTTGGCATGTCGCTGGATGGATTTGCCGCTGAGCCCACTCGGATCAAATCGNNGCCAACTGTTCCGTATTTTTCCGGTGAAAATCGCCACCAGTATTCTCGTGCTGATTATCACCTCGATCCCCGCGCATTCAGATACTAAAAAGGTTTGGGATGAGCTGCCGATTCCCTTACATCTGCGCGTCGGCCATGAAGTGCGGATCATTTTCCCCACGGCTGTCGATCTGCAGGTGCCGGTCGTAATTGCGGCCCGACTCCAGTCGCTCGCACCGAATCCAACGATGGTGTACTGGAAACCTCTGGAAGACTTTGAAACCGCGCGCGTAATCGCCTCATCCCTGGATGGCAAAGCGATTTATGTGTTGGATCTCAGTGCATCCAAACATGGACTTGCCGACAATGTGCTGATTGAGGATCCCACGCGCGTTCTCGAAGAGCAAGCATCACTGTCTGCCCCGATAGCGACTCCGCCACTAGCGGATCCACTGGAGATCATTCTCACTCGATATGCGTCGCAGACGCTGTACGCACCCACTCGATTGATGCCATCAAACCCAGACATCATGCCACTGGAGGCGCCCTCCCTGCCGGCGGACTTTCCACTGATGCGCAGCAGTATCGGTGAGCATTACCGGGTCGAGGTTGTCGCTCAGTGGTTGGGGTATGAGCGATACATCACGGCATTGCTCTTGGTGAATCTCAGCCCGTTCCCAGCGCCGGTGAAAATGGAGAACGTGCGCGGCAATTTCAGCCACGCAACCGCGCAGCATCTCTCACTCGGACCAGCGGGAACGCTNNACCTCATATCGAAGATGCCGTTTCAGGAAGCGGTGTTATCCGATGGATACGATTACTAACCTCAGGAGTTTGATCTATGCGCACCAATAAGATTGTGTGGGCCGGGCTTGGCGTCCTGATACTGCTGGCAGTCGTTGTCATTGTGAATAAAGGCAATGAGCCTTTACCCGCGAACACCCTTGCGGACCACAATCAGCCCGTCAAAAAAGTCACGGTCAAAACCGTTGAAGGCGACACGGTGGTGGAAACCTTGTCGCAGGTACAGGCGCGCTATGAAGCACAGGTTGAGGAAAATAAAAAACTCCGTGAAAAGAACACCGACATTGAACAGCGATTGTCGTCACTGGAATACAAAACCGGCAATAGCAAAGGCGACAATCGAATTGATTCGGTCATGTCGAAATTGGAGACGCTCGGTGGATCACTGCAGAACCTGAGTTCACAGGTGCAGACCCAAGCCGACCAACTCGGGCTCGCGAAATCCAATGGTTATTCCTTTTCCGACGAAGACCTCGGATGGGAGGGCGCCAGCGCAGGTTACACCACGCCCGCAGCAGGAACCGGCAAAAAAGGCGACCCCGCGTATAAACGTCTGGCCGGATATGTATCGATTCCGCCACTGTCGAGCGCCATGCCTGAAGTGACCGATCCACTTAAGGCTTCCGCTCAATCCGCACTCTCGAAAAAACCAGCCGTCCCGCCGGAAACGGTCACGCAGCATTACACGATTCCGGCGCGCTCGACACTGCTCGACAACGTGGCCATGACCGCGCTGATCGGCATCGTTCCTGTGGATGGAAAATTAAAAGATCCATTTCCCGTCAAAATCATCATCGGGAACGAAAATCTCGCCACCAACGGTCTGAAAATCCCAGGACTGAAAGGCGCAGTGTTTGAAGGCATTGCGGCTGGCAACTGGAACCTCTCCTGTATTTCCGTTTCATTGACCGGTGGCACCTTCACGTTCACCGATGGGCGTGTTCAGCACCTCAAGAGCAGCTCCAACGGTGAGCGCAATTCGATTTCCGCTCTCACCCCGATTACCGACGGCGATACCCGAAATTCAATTGGCTATATCAGTGATCGGCAAGGTGTGCCGTGTATCGCCGGTCAGCGCGTCACCGACGCGCACAAACAATTGGCCACGGTTGGCGTTCTCGGCCTCGCGTCCAATTATTT
>DJFO01000156.1 GCA_002432555.1 Marinagarivorans sp. UBA5870 | reverse complement strand
TCGGAGAAGCGGCGGCGGGAGATTGTGCGACCGCTGGCCATGAGTGTGCGCATTTGCGGATCGGCGACGTTATAGCGCAGACCAAATTGCGGGAGAGGCAATGATGCGGGCCATTCAACACTCATGTGGAGTCACCATCCAGCGGCGGCAATGCGTAGCTGCCTGGCCGCAAATATATTTGCATGTTGGCGGAATATTCCCACAAATCCACACCGACTTTTTGAAATGAGTAGGCACCCATAAATCGAACGAATTGCGCACCATCGCCCTGCACAGTGACGAGCGGCATGTAAAACCATAGGGTTCCATCTTTTACGGTGTCTCGGTAAAAGACTTCGAACTCCACCGCCTGCCCCGAGGTCATCAGCCAGCTCACCGGAAAATCCACCGGAACAGCGGTAAGCTTTCGTCGATACAAGGCGTAGCCCGCTTCAAACGGCGTGCGCAATTGAGGATCGGCCACGGCGTAGGTCACGCCGAAGCGCGGGCACGGGAGGGATTCTGGCCAGCTGATGCTCATGGCGAATTATCGTCCTCAGCATAAATGCGCTCGTCGTATTTAACCGCTTGAAAATCCACACGACCCTCACCGCTAGGGCTTACCTCCGTCATAAATGCGTAGTGCGCAATCCCCTGATTTTGCCCCAGGTAAAAAACGGTTGGATTATTCGGGTCGGATGTTATGTCGATGCCTACAGGCTCCTCATCAAGCGTCACATGATAGCCGTCATATGTCGCATCGATCGGATCGGAAGCTGTGCCGTCCGGCAGGCGAATTCTCACCACCAGGTCACCGCCAACAAAAATTACCTCTTCCGACAAAATAAATTCTGTCGCACTGACGATATCGACAACAAATGCAGACTGGCCCCATTCCGGGATGCCGTCCTGCAAACCAACAAAATCCCAATAATAGGAATTCATCGCCGCCAGCTCTGTACTGCCACGGAACATGGTGCGGCGATACGCTGCAATACGCCGATTGCGCGCGGCGATGCGCCAGGCATTGGTTTCGCTAGTCACGCCAGGCGCTTTGATTTGCTGGACTCTCAACCCCAAGTCACCCGGCAATCGGTAGGAAGCTGTTAAGGTTCTACCGGTGAGATAATCCACATATTCCACGTCCACGCCGTCGATATCATCGGGCATTATCGTTTCGGTGGTTTCGGTTACCGGCTGCGTCATTTCCTGCNNCCCGCCTGCAGACTGTCGCGCGCAGCGGATATTTTGCCGCGACGCAATGTCATCTCCGCAAAGCCCGCATTCAAACAATAATTGGCTACCGTCTTGAGCGTGCTGTTGCTGTTGACGGATAAATCGAAGGTGTCGCCGCGCGTGCTCCAGATATCGTGTAAGGCCCCCAACTGGTCCATATCCAGATACTCCCGACCATAGCCCACACTGCCCATCATGTAGATAAAAAACGGGACGATATCCCGCGTGCCTGCGGTGACATTTTCGTCTTCAACCGTGGGCAGAACGCGAAGCGCCCGCACCGATATTTTGTTTTCCGCGCCGGCGGATATTTTGTCACCCGAGCGCAGCCGAATATGCGCAACGGTCATTCCCTGGTAGGAAGTGGGAGCGCCAACGATTCGAGCGCGAAGACCGGTCCATTGTTTTTTGTGGTTCCAGTCGAATGCCCGCATCCTAACTTCGACACGCCCTGCAGACGGAAGAATGATTCTGTAGGTAAACCCGAGCTGATCTGGAGTCCCCTCCGTGTTGCTATAAGTGACCTCAGTCCATGTTGAATCACCTACATAGCGCCAAGCAAGCGCCCACCAGGAGGTGGCCTCTTGCTGATAACCCTTCGACGTGTAATAAACCAAACCGCTAGGATAGAAAATATCAACCTCAAATGCGTCCGCAACCTCCCCCCTGGGAACGGCGGTAAATGGCCCAACCCATCCGCCCTGTTGCGAACCAGGATCGAGGGACACGGAACTGGTTGTGTCTGATATTCCGGAAGGGAAACCAGCCCAAAACAAAACCGCGCCAGGATTGACCGTTAGAGTGCTGCCGCTGATACCGATAATTGTATACAACAGCCCAGCGATTCCCGCCGCCGCTATTTCCGTACCCGAGCCGAAATCCGCACCGGACACGTGGAATTTGATTCCCGATGGAGGCGTTGGCGCTTCACCCGCATCAATCGTCGGCGTGCCCAGCAAATCGGACACGTCACCGGACAGCGATATGGTTTCGCCCCCGTAGGGCGATTCCTGATAAATTTCCAAAACACCGCTGGTGTTGCTGGTGACGCTCACCGGGTCGCCGGACAATTGGGAATTCATTGTGGCAACCAACGAATCCACATCCGCCTCATCCGAACTCAAGGAAATTACATAATCCGTACCATCAAGCGTAATGGTGAGCGATGCCGGCGTAACACCAAAATCCAGCCGCGCCGGCGGCGCACTGCCGGTGGCAACAGAAGGAGCGCCAGAATCCCCGCCGGCGCCAGGCGTAATGGAGGTGATGACGTAATCGCCCGCACGAGAGCCGGTTAATTCAATTTCATCACCCACTTCCAGATCCATGGTATCCAGCAGGGGCGACGAAACCGAATCGCCGTCAAAGGTTAATTCGTGCTCCGCCTCCACCCGCAAAATCATTCCGTTTTCCCATGCCGCCGGCACAGCAATACTGCCGGTGATGGTATTGCCGGAAAAGCTGATGCTCGACGTCCACACCGGATCAATATAACTCTCTGGGCCCAGCGTCATCCCGGAGCCGCCGAGCGAGGTAAAACCCACCTCCTGCGGCGTATGCCACCACTCGTTATAGGGCGAGGAAATCGTTTCTCCAGGACCAAATACCTCAAACTCCGCATCATCCCCGAGATTGGGCAGCGCTGTGTCACCAACAAACACCTGC
Source organism: Marinagarivorans sp. UBA5870 (assembly GCA_002432555.1). The sequence goes on along the minus strand of DJFO01000156.1, from coordinate 386 downwards.
GACACATCCGTAACATATTCCCCGCGACCGATACACACCAAGTTGTCCACCCACTGCTGCGTTCTATCAACGTAGTAGCGGCGCGGTGGCGCTATGTAGTCCGGGAAGGTAATGGGTGATCCGGCAATTTCCGGGACGGGATCTCCCCAGCGAACTTGGTTTGCCAGTAACCCAGGGTCTTCCATAGTCGTGCCCTGGCGGCGATTGTTGCTGCCCGGCTTCATTGACAGCGATACCACTACGGATATCACTGCTATGGCGAGAGCAACCCATTCAACTCCTGCCTCAATATAAATATCTAAATCATCGCTGGGTCCGAATCGCGTTAATTCCCACTCGGAACTCTCGACGATCTCGCCGTTTACACGAATCGTCGGGTGACAATT